>JAHQVZ010000152.1 GCA_019634055.1 Leptolyngbyaceae cyanobacterium MAG.088 | reverse complement strand
TTCTGATCAAAAGCCGCTTGGATCAGAGGTCCGAGGGACACCGCTAGCAGTGCAGCAACAGCTATAAATAAAATTCCGCCAATCAGCCAGCGATTGCGCTTGACAGCCACGGGACTCCCTCCTTCAAAGCAACTTGCCCATATTAAACCCAAATGAGTCAGCCCTGCCGATGGCTTCTGGTACAACCCATGGGTTGTGTTCGTAAAGCCATCTTCTGACACTAAACGTCTCTAACCTGAGTCGAATAAAAAATAATGTTTATTATTTTTCTATAAATTGCACTTTCTAAAGCTAAGCTGCGTCAAAGCATTAGTTATCAGGTTTAAATTATTTGATTAGACACAATATCCTTAAATTAAGCTGACATCTGTCAAAATCTATGAATGGTAACGTAAAGCAGCTATAGATCTAACTGGTTTCGATAACGATTCCAGTCACTTTTTTTCAGATACGCTTGGTTTATTAATCTAAAAACTGCTAGGTTCAACCAAACGGAACACATATTTAATTATTTTTATGATTTCTAGTTTCTAGATAGATACCGAACAGACATGAATGACGAGTCAGTTATAGGTTTAGATATCCAAAGCTAAATAGATCGTTCTAAGTTAATTGTTAAACGTTTTAAGTAAGCCGATTTTCCTGATTGAGGAGGTTTCGAGATTGATGAGTGCTGCAGACAGTCGCCCCCCTGAAATGCCTGATACTGCATCCGATAGCAAATCGGATGTAAGCGCAACTGCTGACTCGAATCGGCCCGCTCTCAAAAAACCGCCGAGACGACCTGATAAGCCTGCTGTTGCTGTTGAAGAGACAAAACCGGTTATAAAACCCATTGAGGAGCAGCAGTTGATTGCCTTAAAGAAGGCCAATGTGCCTGAGCCTGAGTCGGCTGAGTCGGCTGCCATCGAGAGTGTTGAGACGGTTGACGTAGTCAGTGATAGCGAATCTGAGTCTAATGAGTCTAGTGAACCTGAGTCTAATGAACTAGAAACGGCCCAACCTAGATTGCAACCCATTGCGCCGCCTAGTGAACCTATGCAGTTCAGGGCTATTGGTCTATTGAAGGGACGCTATCAGCCATCAGAAGAAACCTTTAATCGGGGTAGTATTGCCAATCACGACGGTTCCAACACCGCTGCTGTTCTTTTAGGTCGCACCACCAGTTTGGTCAAGAAGCACCTGGATTTAGAAAAGGAACATCTGTGGGTGGTATATCCTCGAACCATCTTTCAAGATGACATTGGTATCGCTGTCCAGATTGTCGGTGTGTGGGAGCCGGAAACCCTGGGTGATGAGAGCGATGAAACAGTTGAAGCGCCTGTCGATGCAATTCAGCCCGATTACTTCTCCATCCGTGGTGAGGTAGTTAAATATGATGAACGGAAACAGGAAATTACCGTTAGCATTGTCCAAAAAATGCGCACTGGCAAGCAGCCTAAACGTCCCTTTAAGCTATTGATTAATGGGAATATTAGCGTTAAAACCATTGGCTACTTTTGGGATATGCATGTGCAACGCGAAGGTAACCAGTTTGTGTTGACGGACGGCAGCTATGTAGGGGCCGTCCCTCCTAAAAAGCGTTCTAAGAAAAAATTTGCTCCTCCTAATGGCAATAAACGGAAGCCAGCTAAGCGGTCTTCCCGTCCTAAGCCTAATTTGGCCAAAGAGGATGGTGTAAAACCAGAAAAGCCAGAGAGTTCGGTAGATAATTCTGATGAACAGCCAATTGAGCAGCCAGACATGGTTAAAGTTGGTAATGGCAGCAGTTCTACCCCTGATTTGGATGACGCGCAGGATTAAAACTGCTCTACCTCAATTATTTTGAGGTAAAAAGGCGGTCTCTTTTGGTAAGGGGGCTACGGGCTCACTGAGTTGGAAGTTACCCTTTACAATCCAGTCTTTAAGGGTAGCTGCCACCTTGCGCCCCAGGTAAAGACTGGATAGGGGAGCGGTCCTGATTCGACTGCCATTGATGGTCAGGCGGCCCGATTTGAGTTGCTGATAACTAACTAGACCAAAGCTAGGGCGAACTCGTCTAGGAATTGAAAAGTCAATAACTGGAGCGAGAATATCCTTGTCTTCGATGGCACAGCCTTGTAGTACAGCCTGATCCAAAATGGGAATGGGAATACCCACACCCAACATTAAGGATGGGCCATACCCGCTAAAGTAACAGCCGCGTACCCACTGGGGTTGCATTTGTTTGGCATCACCAATCAGGGCGACTGTCGCGGATGGGCCAATGGGAGTCCCGTTGGGCAATCGCTTTTGTAGCGGAAAATGCTGGGTGCCTTCCCAGGCAATGTAGCCCGGTGCTCCGCCCACAAATAGTCGACTGCCAATGCCAATAGTCCGCATCTGAGGATCGTTGAGCATGGGGGAAAGCGCCCCGGCGTTGGCATAGACAGCGTTTCCTAAAAATGGTTGCAGTGGCCCTAGATAGGTGAGCAAGGGGCGATCGCTGCTGTTAACACCCACGATAAAATTTTGGTAGAGATTGCGGGGATTGAACAGGTAAAACTGGTTGATAGTATCTTGGGTGATGGAGATGTCGAGGGTAGATCGAGGATAGCAGTCACTAACCTGACCCAAGGCTCTGAGATGGACTGATTGACCAGCAATCAGCTGAGCAATGACGTGTCCTCCTCCGCGCTCGCTAGGGATGTCACCACTATCTGAGGATGTATCCCCCCAACGATTACTGCCAGCGGCCTGGCTAGCCCCTAGATAGATGTCTACAGCGCCAAAGCCTGCATAGGCTAATACTCCATCCAGATAACATTCGCGAATGTTAATGGGGGGATCGGTATGGCCAAGGTTGATAATCGCCCCTGAGGATTCCATCGGCTCAAAGGTGCCTGTGGTGACCACATCAACAGCGGCCGTGGCGGCTTCTAGGCCTAATTCGGCCACATTGGTTTTGGTTTCTTCGACCGTCCATACCGTGACGCTACCGTTTTTGATTTTTTGATTGATTTCAGCGATGGTGCGAGTAGTGGGCATGGTTGAGGGGGTTAGGTCTGACCCAAACGAGTTAAAAGCCAGCCGCCGAGAATGACGGTTGGCAGTAGCACTAAAATTAGGGCGACGGATTCTGGCGGGGCGATGGCGGGGCCAACCCATTTGATGAGGGCGCTGAGAAGGGCAGATGCGATCGCAATTTTCAACACATACAAGCCGTTATCCATGGTTAAAAAAAATCAACAGAGAACGGGTGAGCACAGCCCACCTTATGGACGCCGAATATTTAGACAACACCAATCGCCCCGTCGCCAAAGCGTCGCCACTGTCCAATTATGCTCTTCAAGGGTGTCGGCCACCCATTTTGACTGCTCTAACAAGACACCACTCAAAATGCCCCAGGTGGACTCTTTAGCAATGCTATTAAAGTGTGGAATTAATTCCACAATGACCTCCGCCAGGATGTTACATAGAATGCCATCCACCGGTTCACTAACCATGAGGCCTTCAATACTACCTTCGGCAATTTGAATATGTTCAGGGGCAATGCCATTGAGGTCGCGATTTTCAGCAGCAGCTTTGACCGCCAGAGGATCCGTGTCTACGGCATACACCTTCTGTGCGCCTAAAAGCATCGCCCCGATAGACAAAATGCCTGAACCACAGCCAATATCGGCCAGGGTCAGGGCTGCGGCACTTGGATCGCTAAGGCGCATTTCCAATGATTCCAAACAGAGCTGAGTCGTTGGATGGGTCCCTGTGCCAAAGGCTGTGCCAGGGTCCAACTTGAGCACCACTCGCGATGTGTCTTTGGGCAGCTCCATCCAAGCCGGATTAATTAACAACCGATCGCCCACAGGTCTTGGTTGCCAATACTTTTTCCAACTTTTAGCCCAATCTTCCTCCTCGATCAAACTCCAAGTCACACCAGGTAGTTCAGATACTCCCAGGCAAAGAGCATCCTGCTGAAATCGGAGAGCTAAGGCCGCTAAATCTACATTGCAAAACTGTTGCTGGGGGAAATAGGCTTTAATCAGACTTTTTTGCCCCCAGCGTTCGCTAGCGGTGCCTCGACCATTCCAATTCTCAAACCGCCAGAAGATAGTATCTTCCAGTACCGGAGAGCAGGTAACTTGTATCTCCCACCAAGTATTTGCCAAGAGTTTATGCAGGTAAAGACTTAGCCTATTTTATAGGGCGACGGTATAGGCATCACGAATGCCCGGTACTTTTGTGATTTCTCCGAGAATACCCTCTGGTAGAGGATCGTCAATACTCAGCACCATCACCGCATCACCGCGAACAATCTGACGGCCTACCTGCATACTGGCAATGTTGACGTTAAAGCTACCTAGCAATGAGCCAATTTTGCCAATAATCCCCGGCATGTCACGGTGCAGGGTAAACAGCATGTACTTAGTCGGCGGTACATTGATGGGGAACTGATTTACATCGGTAATGCGCACTTCGGTGCCGCCAAGGATAATACCGGTGACAGAATGTTCACCCAGAGAGCCCTGGGCTGAGACATACAAGGAGCCAGTAAAGTCTTTAATACTGGTGTCACGGGTTTCAATCACTTTAATGCCTCGCTCCTTAGCCTCAATGGACGCGTTCACATAGTTGACACGTTCTCTTAAGGCATTGGTCAGTAGACCTTTAAGGGTGGCAATAACAATGGGCTTACTGTCCTGGTTGGCTAGCTCGCCCTGGAGACGAATTTGCACTTGTTCTACCCGCCCCCCGGCCAGCTGACCGACCAAGTTACCTAAGGTTTCTGCCAGCTGTAGATAGGGCCGTAGCTTCTCCATTACATCAGGGCGCAGTCCAGGGATATTCACCGCAGACCGAGCGGGCAGACCGAGTAAAACATCCCGAATTTGCTCGGCAACATCAACCGCAACGTTAATTTGCGCTTCAGCGGTGGATGCACCTAAGTGGGGGGTAAGAATAACAGATTTGCCAAGTTCTCTTAACGCGCTTTCTCCCAGGGGTTCTTCTTGGTAAACATCAAGCGCTGCACCAGCAATGGTGCCGTTTTTAACGGCCTCATACAGAGCAGCTTCATCAATGATGCCGCCTCTGGCACAGTTGACAATGCGGGCAGTGGGCTTCATTTTTGCCAGGGCCTCAGCATTGATCAAATGGGCAGTCTCGGAGGTTTTGGGAATGTGCAGGGTAATGTAATCAGCTTCCTGGAAAAGCAGATCTAGATCGACCAAGCTGCAACCCAGTTCAGCAGCACGATCTTTAGAAATAAAGGGGTCATAGGCCAGAATGTTCATGCCCATGGAGCGAGCAACGGTAGCTACATGGGAGCCAATTTTACCGAGACCGACGACACCCAGTGTTTTTTTGTAGACTTCTACGCCTGTAAATTGCTTACGATTCCAGGCAGACTCTTTAACTGATTTATCGGCTTCAGGAATATTGCGCGATAGCGACAGCATCATCGCCAGGGCATGTTCAGCGGCGGCGATGGTGTTTCCTTCGGGAGAATTTACGACCACAATGCCTCGACGGGTAGCGGCAGCCACGTCAACATTGTCAACACCAACACCAGCTCGACCAATGATTTTGAGCTGACTGGCAGCTTCAATTACTTCGCTAGTAACCTTAGTGCCTGAACGAATCATCAAGGCATCATAGTTAGGAATTAGCTGAACAAGTTCTTCGGGAGGAAGCTTGGTTTTGACATCAACTTGGGCCACCTGGGCCAAAATATCGAGACCGGCTTGGTCAATCGGGTCAGAGACAAGTACCTTTGGCATAGCTGGGGGGATTTTTTTTCACAAGGACTCATCGTACTGCATCGTTGCAGGAGATTCTTCCTTGGGCAAATTATGGATCGCAGATATGGTTGCCAATGTTACAAAACGTTTAAGCTTTTGGGTGGCCATGGCCCACCGGGCAATAGGCAATGGATTTATTTTTGTTGATCCCACAGCTGTTCAATGCCGTTAAAGAGATCAGAAATAACGGTGTTAGAGATGAGAAACCCTTCGGGATCGCTGAGGCTGAGGTGATTGTTGTTAAGTTGAATCTGGCCCGATGCGAAGTAGGGGGCTAACTGACTGGTAACCATGGGTATAAAACCCTGGCCCAGGATTTGGATAAAGGGGGTGAGATCAATACCTTCGGCCAAACGTAGACCCACCATAAGAGTATCGGTGAGTTGTTCTTGGATGGGCAGTGGCGGCTCGTTAAGGATGCCGCCTGCTTGTTGATACTGGTCTAACCATTGACGATAGGTTTTCTGGGTGCGGGGGCGGGCAAATCGCTGACCTTGGGTATAGCTGGTGGCCCCCATGCCAAAGCCGTAAAAGGGTTGGTTTTTCCAGTAGGTGCGATTGTGGCGACATGGGTGGCCGGGTTTGGCATAGTTGGAAATTTCATAATGGTCATAACCTGCCGCGGTCAGATTTTGTTGGGCCAGTCGATACATTTTGACGGTGGCTGCTTCGGTGGGTAAGGGCTGCTGCCCCGGTTGGTATTGTTTGCCAAAGGGGGTGCTGGGTTCAATGGTGAGATCGTAGATAGAGAGGTGATGAGGCTGGGCTGCGATCGCAGCTTCTAAGGCTTGTTGCCACTGCTTCAACGTCTGATCAGGCAAGCCCGAAATTAGGTCTAAACTCCAGCTAGATACCTGGCTACGATGCATATCATCGACTGCCCGATGAACATCGGCTAAACAATGAAACCGTCCGCATCGTTTGAGTAAATCATCATCAAATGCCTGTACTCCCAGACTGATGCGATTTACCCCCAGGGCACAGTAGCCCTTTACATGGCCCAGATCAAAGGTACCTGGGTCCATCTCCATGGAAATTTCTACCTTGGCCTCTAATCCAAACCGCTGGGTAAGGGTACTTAAGATTTGTTCAAGTTGGGTGACGGACAGCATAGATGGGGTGCCGCCACCTAAAAAAACCGTTGTTAAGGCGGGGCCTAAAACAGGTGTGGCCTGGATTTCCTGACATAGCCAATCCACATAGGTGCTGATAGTGCCTGATGTTTCCCCCCGCTGACGGTTACCAATAACTGAAATAGGAAAGTCACAGTAAAAGCAGCGACGTCGACAGAATGGAATATGAATGTAGGCCGATGTGCAACTGGCCACAGGAGGGACCATTGGAGGAACCACTGGAGGCACCGATGGGGGCATAGGAACGTAAAGGCATGTGGTGAGGAACCCAATGGTGGGAACATCAGTGATTATAATGTCGTTGTTCGAGCCTTCCAAAGTGATGTCTAAACCTTGTCCACGCCCAGAACTTAGGTTTTCTCGGAAAAAGCTGTAGATTTCAACTTGGACGTGGTCCCGCCCAGAACTTAGGTTTTCTCGGAAAAAGCTGTAGATTTCAACTTGGACGTGGTCCCG
>JAHQVZ010000151.1 GCA_019634055.1 Leptolyngbyaceae cyanobacterium MAG.088 | reverse complement strand
CCACCTATCTAGATATGACTAATCTTTCATGGGTAACGACAGGTTTACTCTTGCTGAGTGCAACTGTTGCGGTCGGGGGTGCTAAGCTAGCCTATGCCTATCTGGCTGATCAGGCTAAATTTTTGTTTAGACACGCTCGGGCACAAACTGCTATGAATGCTCTAGCCGGTAGTGTCTTGATTTTCACAGGAATCTTTTTGGCCATTAAGGGCTAGATAATGCCCATAGCTATTCCCTAGCCGACAAATATGCTTAGGTTAAACAACCTATCGCCCCAGCTAGTTTTCTCGGCCTGGCTCTCTACGCTCCGCTTGGTGTAGTTGCTAAGCGATAAAGTCTCTTCTCAAATACTGGTTCTAACGTAGCATTATAGGCAGTTTCCAGAAAAGTCAGAAAATCCTCATTAGGGAAATAAACAAATACATCGCTGTAAGTTTTCTCAGCCCCAGATAGATCAATTGTTGTTTCCCATTTATCTGGGTCTAGATCCTGAACGAGTTGAAAATTGACGTTGTCATTTACTTCGTGACTGAGGGCTAATGCAAAGCTATGGGTGGCCGCACTGACTACCAACGGATTCTCAGATGTATTAATCAAGGGAGCTAACTCTTGATTGACCACACTAGCGGTACGCCCTTCTTCTAGATAGTCAAGGTTAAATGCGCGAGTAACCGTAACACTCGACGCCAAGCCACAGACAATTAAGCCGATCAGTACCCCAGTCGCAGCGGTCCTTTCCCAACCATATTTAGAGCGACTGATAGCGTTAGCCAAGAAAGAGGCAACCGCTAACGTCATACATAATAGGGCCGTTAACAAATAGCGTGATCTCAGAGACCGCTCTCCTCCTAACAATAGATCGGGCGGTACCAGCAAGCCATAGTTAATGACAACGGGCAAAAGTAAAAAACTCCAAACACGACCTGGGGTACAGCGCAGCAAGCAGTAGAATGCCAGCGCAATTAATAGGAAAAATAAAGGATCGGCCAATCTCTCAATAGAACTGGAGTTATTCAGGTTAAAAAAGATATCCCCTAGTTTACTTCGGGTAAACCTGATAATGCCAAAAAGGCTAGAATTACGACCTTGGGCACCCTGGGTATTTTCATCAAGTTTATTTAGGCTAGAAAAGATGACCCACAACCAGGGAGCAAATGCCAGTATCCCTGCACCGGTTGCCATCCCAAACGCCAATAGTTGTTTTCGCCCAAAGATAACGACATACAGACCATGGGAAAGCAGAATAAAGCCAAAGAATAGGTGGGCATAAAGTCCCACGGCCACAGATATAGCGTAAGCCATCCAGGTGAGTGCTTTTCTCGTTCTCAATGCCCGTAGCAAAAACACACTAGAGGCAAGTATGGCCAGGGTTAACAGGCTATATTGCCGTGCCCCCTGTGACAACAAAATGTGATACGGGGAAAGGTTTAATAGGCCGACAGCTATCCAACCAGCCAAGGCTGAATTAAACAGTTCTAAGCAGAGCCAATAGGCCCAAGGCAGTGCTATTGCTCCTAAGAGTACGGATAATATTCTGGCTGACAAAGGATTGCTCCAAAGTTTGAGCCACACCCATGAGATAGCATAGTAACCAGGGGTGTGCTCAGGAGAAGTTGCTAAGGCAGTTAGGGTATCACCAAAGGTTTTATTGTCAGACGGGGTTTGGTAAGCCTTTAGGTCTTGAGCTGTCAAAATTTGTCCGCGAAAAGCGTCTTCTTTGACTTGTTCTTCGTAATATCCAGAGAGGCGATAGAACCCTCTAACTTCATCGGCATTGTAGGGTTTAACGGCTATGTAACTGAGGGATAAAACCAGCCGAAGCACTATCAATGCAATTACAGTTGCCTTTAACCAGGTGGGCACACCATAGGTGATTTTTTGGGAATAAGCCTGTACTTCTTGAGTTGAGAACGTCATGAGGCCACGTTTTTCGAGGACCCATACTATAACTGCACCAAGGGCAGCAACGGCGAGCACCAGTAACATGATCTTACGGTCTGTACTTATACAGATGTGTTGATTCTAGTTTTCCATAGTTAGTATCGGATGGATCGTTTAAGTAGTCCCAAACCCATCGCTGTACTTCAAAGGCAGTGATGGTATCGCCTGCCTGAGCGTTCTTATTATGAACATCTCCAAATGCCTGTAGTAAGCTGTCGCACTTTTTAACCTTTGCGATCGCATCTTGATGACAATCCCTAAAGGTCAAACGATAGCGTGTGTTCATGGGTGGATAGATAAATTTATGGGCCGGTTCATGCACCGTTTCCCCAGACTCATAATGGGCAACCAACTTGTTGTAACCAACAACGCCCGACGTGTCAGAACCAGAGAACATCTGCAGAGACGTCAGCGGGTAGTACTCCCGATGCTTCACCCAAATAAATGACATGGTGACAATCAGCACTGAGATCAAAATCGGATACACAAACATCCGTTGGGGACGTAGCGCCTCCTCTTTGTAAACCTTGCGTTGGCCAACCTTAAACCACCCCCGCTTACTCAACCAGCGACGAATCGCCGTGTAATCGTAAAAGATGAACTGCACCAGGACTAAGTCCAAAAAGACAATATTCTGGAGAAAGATAATCCCCACATGCATCGCCCCCATGGCAGCAGGCATAATCCACCGGGCCCAGCGGAAGAAAAGTACCAAGCCATAGGCAAGCTCACCAAAAATACCCACAAACCCCAAAAAGCCAAACACAATATCTGGCGCATGGACCAAACTTAGGGAAACACTCCAGTCAGTTTGCAGCGGCTCTAACGTAGTCGATAGCAATTTAGACTTAAGGTTCTGGGGGGCCCACCAGTACCAACCACCAAAGTAAATCTTACTGAGACCGGCCTGGATGTAAGAAACCCCCAAAATCAACCAACAGGCATAGCGAGCCCAGCCATAAATCGGTGCGGGTTCATCGGCCACAGGCACGGGTTCACCACGCCGCTGCTTTAACCAGCGATCAACCGATAAACCATCGTTACAGGGGGCAAAGGAAAGCACTGCCAACAGGTAAACGGGCAGTAGACCCGTGTGGTAAAACCAGGTGTACTGTCGTACGATTCCGCCCAAAATCAAGTATAGAAAGGCCCCTACAGGAACTGTCCAGCGGGTCTTAAACCCGATTGTGCCAAAAATCAGCACCAGCGCCGTCAACCATTCAAACAGATGCAAGGCTACCGGGTTACGGGAAAACGCTTCAAATCCAGGGATATTGTAGAAATAATTCATCACCCCCATGGGCACTCGAATCGCTTCCGGCAGCAATGCACTGCTAGGTAGATCCTCCATCCAAAGGGTCATGATCACCAGCGTCCCGCAGCAAATAATCCGAATTGCCCCCAGGGATTCAGCCGTGGCCTCAGGCACAAACCGTCGAGCAAACCAGGGACTGGTGATCAACCAAGAAACCGCCGCAAAGCCTAAACAAATAAAGAAGCCATTTTCAGCAGACTGTTGAGGCGCAACCAATCGTTCAAAGGCCACCCAGCCCAGCGCAGCCACCACCCCCGTAATACAAATGATTAAACGAATACGGCGGGTGGACATTTGGTCAAACTGCATCCGCTTGAATATTGCGATGATGGCCGCTATCAGACCTGCTAGAACAGTAAATCCAAAGAGTTTTTTACGGTTCAGGCTCAGGTACATGCCCACAGTTCCCAAAGTACTCGGTGGAGCAATCTCACTAATCTTGGTGCGAGGGATGGAAATCACATCCCAAGTCTCTCCCCCATCAATGGATTTATAGATAGTGGCATCGGCGGCCCCAAACGCAAATAGGGTATTGTCTTCTGCATAGTTGGGGGAAAACTGCAGCGCCCGCCCCGCGCAGGGAACGTGGGTATATCGAGAAATAGCCAGGTCCGCCGTACCGACAGACGTAAATGTGTTGCCACCATCCTGACTTTTGAAAATACCCCGGCCGCGCACACTGACAATCAACGCTTTGTCATTAACATAGTTGGGGGAAACATCAATGGCTTCCACATAGGGAGTATCACCATAGGCTTGGTTGTCCAATGTTTCCCAGGTTTCCCCGCCATCCTCAGTGCGATATAGCCCTTTACCAGAGCCCACAAACAGAGTCCGATCGCTTTCAAAGTTAGGAGAAATGGCAATTTGTCCCGCAGGCAAATCTTCTAATTCAGTATTTTCCGTTAGCAGTGACCACTTTTGGCCGCCATTTTCACTCTTATAAATCCCTTGTTCACCAGTACTGAACAGCGTTTTATCGTTAGCGAAGTTGGGAGAGATGACCAATGAAGGCGAGTCATTACCATGCTGTTTAGCTAGCTTACCAATCTTTTCATAGCGTTTACCGCCATCCTGGGAGCGAAAAACAATCCCTTTCTGGTTAGTACTAAATACAGTCTGGTCAGACTTAAAGTTGGGGGAAACCCCCAGGCTTACGCCCCGGACTTCCTGACTAAGGGGATGAACAGACCACTTTTGACCGCCATTCGTTGAACGCAGCACTTTGGTGTAGAGAATCGAAGAAAAGAGGGTTTCATCGTTTGCATAATTGCTAGATAGAGCAATGTCAAAAAAGCGACGAGGGTCTTGCTCACTTTTCTTCTCATCTAACGGTTTGAAATCATTGGTAAACAGGGGTAAATGAAGTCCCTCATGGATACTTTTCCATGTACTACCGGCGTCATTACTGAGATATAGTTCACCCACATAGGTGGCAACGGCAAGGGTCTGGTCCTCAGCAAATGTGGGGGACACCGCCATGCTGATTACTGTGCCCCAAGAGAGTACCTCTATTTCCTCCCACTGTTGCCCCTGGTCCTGACTGCGAAACAGGCCATTAAAGCCCCCTAGGAACAAGGTCTGATCGTTAGCATAGGCTGGTGAAACCGCCAACTCCTCAAAATGAGGCACCTCCATATCATCAGCTTGATTATCTCGGGTTAAACCTGTGGCCATCCCTAACCAGGCATTCTCGTCAGCATCCCAACGCCATGTACCCGCTTCCCAGGTAGATAGCAGCAAGTTCCCGTCAGGGGTAAAGGCTAAGTCCTGGCTGCGTAGATCGGTTAGCCCCTCATTCAGTGGGGCAAAGGTCTTACCGTTATCAGTTGAATGATAAACGCCATCTAACTCAGTGCCGACATAGATAGATGCATCGGTTGAAATGGCAATGGTTTCAACAATGCCCGTATCCTTTAGTTGAAAAAGAGTTTGCCACGAGGCACCCTCATCTTCAGAGCGCCAGAGGCTACCCTGTTCATCCCCAAGCAATAAAAACTTACCACTGGGGCCAAACGCTAAATCCGTAGCTGCGACATCCTCCGCAACCGCTGACCATTGGTCACCGCCGTTCTCGGTACGATACAGACGACCATCGCTGGCCTGAGTAAATGCTATCTGGGCATTGCCAGGAGACACCTCAACCCACTGCAGATCCAGGTTATCTAAGCCAGTGTTATACGCTTTCCAAGTATTGCCCCCATCTTTAGAGCCGTAAATACCGCCTCCAGAGGTGGTCATGTATAGCACAGAAGGATCATCCGCAATGGCCAGAGCAACTAACTCGTCACGGCTATCAAGGCCATTATTCAAACGAAACCAGGTTTCGCCTTGATCCTTAGACCTGAGTAGGTTTTTACGGACCAGAGCATAAACAGTATTATCCTGTTCATACTGAGGTGAGACAACGACTTGTGGTACGACATCGTGGGGACGATGGGCATAAGCAGGCGGCGCTGCAATAGTCCAGGAAAATATCACCACCAAGAGGGTTAACACCCAAGAAAACAGAGTTTTCGAAAGAGCAAACGACCGGCAATTAACCATCTCTTTAATAAAACCTCGTTGTAAATAAAAGCCCATAGATATCTAAGACAGGTATCTGTAGCAGACCCAGTTACCGAACGCTTAAGTTGTATTTTTCTATACCAACCATAAATAAGGATTCACAGTTAGAACATTAAGGAAAAATAGTCTAACGTTTAACCATAAATAATTTTCTACCCCCCTAAAACATCGGTGAAGTTACCTCTAATTGAGTTGTAACTTCACAAATATCTAGGAGTACTCATATACCTGAAGCATACTGCCTCCAGCGATAATGGGAACTTACTTACAAACGTGTTCATATAAAATTTATATTGCACCTAGGGTATACGTATATCTTCCGTAAGGGTGACATACTTATTCCCAACTCACCAAGTGGTTAATATTAAGCCAATTGTAGCGATGTAGTACGGCAGGAACACCCACGAATAAAATCAGAAAAATTACGGCCATATCTGCCAGGACCCAGCTACTGGGGTGAACGCTGCCCCACCCATAGGTCAATAATAGAAGGCTTTCGTTCAACCGTTTACCAAAAAGAAGGCCGTCATTAGAGCCTTTACTCAATAGGGTAAGGGGTGTTAAGAAAAAATAAGCCTTAGCGTCTGCTCCATTGAGCAGGCGCTAAGGCTTACTAAGGTATAAAGGCGCTATTGCCCTAAGCTGCCAGCCACATTTGAGCCGTACGAGGTGGCACAAACAAGGTAAACCGATCGCCTGATAGCTCCAGTTCATGGCCATGGATCAGGTCCTTGAACTTACCAGGATTTTTCAGACCCCAGGTGCTAAAGTCTGCCCATTGGTTAGAGCCGTCCTTATTAATTGCCACAATTCCTTTATCTCCTCGGCGGAAAATCAACAGGCTGTCACTTTCATAGAGCATTGCCATGCCCTCACCGTGGACAGCATTATGGAAATGGATCATCGCCTGGATATCTGGTCGCTTATAGGCATCTAGCCAGCGATCGCGATCTACATCATAGTGAGATTCATTATTGTCAGAATAGATCAGCGGCGTACCACCATCTCGCCCTAAAAGATACGCATGGGCCAAATGTTCATCCTGCCGGTCTAACAGCCAGGACCGAAAGCCATCGTTGTGGGGCACATCGTGGTTAACCACAAAGGTAACGGCCCGATTCCACGGTAGAGCATTGCCATAGTCTTGGGGCCGCACTAGCGATCGCAACGACCCACCAAAGCTAAAGGCCTCACGAATGGTATTAAACAATGGAAAATCATAGGCCGACATCCAGGTTTCATGCAGAAACGGCTCCAGGAAAACTTTCTCGTCGTGCTCGCTGCCAGTTAACACTTCCCCAAACCAGAACTTATCCCGTACTTCTGGCCTATCAGCGACATTATCCACCATGCGCTCGGTCAGGTGTTTAATGGCATCAACTCGGAAGCCATCAAATCCCATATTGACCAAGGCATTTACCATTAGATGTTGCTGTTTTAAGACCCAGTCAGAATCTTTTAGATCAGGTAACCCCGAGAGGTTCTGATACTGCACCGCACCGCGATCAGACCATTCGCCACCTTCAATCTCTCCAGCATGGTTAAAATCAAAAGTAGAAAACAAACCCGTGCTGAGATCGCCATATAGCCGGTTCTCTTCGTATAGATCCGGCTTCTGACTATAGAGTTCTAACTCTGCCTTACCTGGGAAATCAAAGCGGTCATCCCGGGCTTCATTGGCCATGTGGTTAATCACCAGGTCAGCATATACCCCTATCTTGGGGCTACCACGATGACAAGCGGCAATCAAGTTTTCAAGATCTTTTTTGCCACCGAGATGAGATAACAGTACTCGATAATCTTTAGGCTGATAACGTTGCCACCATTGATCGCCCTTAGGGTCAGAATATAACGGTGGAGGAATTAAAACTGCACCATATCCGGCCTCACGAATGGAGTCCAGGTTTTCCATAATCTGTGAGTATTTCCAGTTAAACGCGTGAAGCATAACCGTACGCATGTAAGTAGGCCCCTATAGCAGTATGTATCGAACTTGATATGGACAAAATGTATACACAGTCATCATGAGGAACTTTCCGTATATTTTAGTAATACAGATTAGCTCCAAGAGATAGTGAAGTAAATCATATTTTCTTTGGGATCAAAGTCCACTGTGCCAAAACCAGCTCCATCACTGGGGCTAATGGTATAGCGAATTATGCCCGACTTAAACCGGGTGCCTTGATTAAAATTAAGACCTGGCGAGTCCTGAAGCCACTTTTCTAAAATTGATCGTTCTGCCGAAAACGAACCACTAAACGTTCTAGAAAATGAGCTGCCAGAGGTCTTAATTTGAAAATCCTTGTTTGAGCCCACGACGATTGACCTTTAATTGATTTAGTGTGGTCATGCAGCAACTCACTAGAATGTCTACTGCTTTCGACGTATTTACTAAAACCTTGATTCACCTACTCGATCCCTACTGATTTGGGTTAATCGCCGTCATAACAGCCATAGCATATTACGACATCGTTGATGAAAGACGCCTGTTCGTTTTAGTCTATCAAGCTTGAGCTGATGTATCAGCTGATTGATCATTGCCAACAAACAATAGTTTAGGGATCAACAAGCCAGACTTTGTTTGGTAAGCTTCAAACTCAGGGTAGCGAGCAAGGGATTTTTCTTTTTTGAGCATATTAGGCACAAACATCCCAGCGGCAAACCCGCCAAGAATAACAAGGGGTAGCCAATGCATGGCTAGCATGGCAAAGGACAGATAAATTGCGATTTCACCCAGATAATTTGTATTACGGCAACGGGCAAAAAAGCCTTCTGTAATCAGGCCCGATTTATACTTGAGGGTGTAGTATTTTTGGGCATCACTGCCATAGTGCAAGAATACACCCAATACATTCATTGCAATGGCCAATGCCACCAAAGGCAAAGCGGGTTCTACACGGCTACTAATTAAAATAAAGGGAGCGACCCAATACAGACAGACAATTAAAAACCCAATCACACCTACAGGAACAGCAACCTCTTGTTCCCACTGTTTATCCGGATAAATTTTATCTTTGAGTAGCCATAAAAACCCATAGGTCCCATGCAGAGCCAGATAAACCCAGGGGCCTAGGGTAAAGTTTTGATAGACCCACATGAGCCCTAGAACAAAGAAGAAGGTAGTCCCCTTATGCAAGTTCACAAAGTGTTTGACCTTCATAGCACTGCCCCCCTTGGCATTAATGGCTTAACCATAGAGTAACTTAACTATCGGTTTACGGTATGCACAATTGCCGCAGGGTAACAGCCCCCTGCGGTAACTCCAACAGGTGAAATATTATCAACCATCATCACTCCTCAGCGATCGCATGAGTTGACAATTAGTTTTATAGTGACTACTATAAAACCATGGCAAGACCAAAATCATTCGATCAAGAAAAGCTTTTACAAAAGGCCATGGTGCTCTTTTGGGAGAAAGGGTATGAGCGAACATCACTGAAGGACTTGGAGGAGGCTTTTGGGTTAAAGCCACCGAGCATTTACAACACGTTTGGCAATAAGCAAACGTTATTTCTCAGTGTGATTGATTGCTATTTAGAACAGGTGGTTGATAACCGGATAGGGGAATACCTCAATCAAAGTCCTAACGCTATTGATGATCTAGAGGCGTTTTTGCGGTCATCACTGGGGTATTGGATGGCAGATAAGCCTCGATTTGGCTGTTTGCTAACAAATACAGCAATTGAAACGGTTCATTTGACCAAAGAGATTGATGAAAAGGTGCAAGGGGGACTAACACGGTTGCGCGATGCGTTTTATGGCGAGTTAGTGAGAGCACAAGCGTCTGGGGATCTGTTTGCATGCCAAGATTTAGCAGCTTTTGCCACAATGTTATTGACCAGCTATCAAGGATTGCTAGTTTTGTCTCGCCTACAAGTTGCAGATGAAATGCTGCAGCATAGTGTTGACAGTATTATCCGTACGTTATCTCCTCCTGGGACTTTATCTCCGACTGAGAATGACGTTGGGACGGCCCTCGATCACTAGCGCCAACGGTCACTCCACCGCGCCTTGTCAGGCATTTCTCCGAAGAGGGAAATTTGCTTAAACGCTTTTCAATTGTTGTTCTTTAAAGATTTTTTATAAGGGTTATGGCGACAAGTTTTAACGTGAAGCAGTTTATTCTAATTACGCTGATTACGAGTCTGTGGATCAATGTGTCAGAGGTGTTTAGGTATTTTGTGTTTGTGATGCCAAGCCTACGGCAATCATTAGCGACCCTAGCAAATGTGGCCCCAATGAACTGGGGTGTTTTTGCCATTTGGGGTGGTTGGGACACTCTGCTAACGGGGTTAGTTGTGTTTATGGTTTGGTTGTTTAGCCAGCAATATGGAAATAATTTGCGGTCAGCTTTGATGGCGGGGACAATTTCTTGGTTATTTTTCTTTGTGTTGTTTTGGGTGGGGATGGTGAATATGGGGTTGGCTGAGTGGTCATTATTAGGGATAGCGTTGCCGTTGAGTTGGGTTGAGCTAGTAATAGCATCTGGCATTGCAGCGAAATTGTATAAAATGGAAGTATTAGGAGAGATTTCTTAAAAGAGTTTTGATGTTTTTAGATTGGTTGAATAGGTATAGAAAATATTGTTTAGGGTCATGCCATGCCTCGCCTGTGGTAGCTTAAATTCATACCAATGGGCGGTGGGTTGCTATTAGTTATTTTTCTCAGGGCAATATAGACTGTTGAAGCTCCGATTGTAGCTATCATGGGTAAACCCGGATCAATTTTTATTTCCTATCGTCGTAGCGATAGCATTGCAGAGGCAGGTCGTGTTTACGATGAGCTGGTAGAAGCGTTTGGTTCAGAGCAAATATTCAAGGATGTCGATAGTATTCCTTACGGAGCAGACTTTGTAGAATACTTAGATCAAGCCGTTGCCCAGTGTGATGTCTTAATTCCATTGATTGGTCGTAGCTGGCTAACGGTAACCGATACCCATGGCAACCGGCGGCTGGATGATCCCTATGACTTTGTCCGGATTGAAATTGCGTCGGCACTCAAGCGTGACATTCTTGTAATTCCTATTTTAGTAGGTGGGGCTACCATGCCAGGCCCTGACGATTTACCCGAAGATCTAAAATCCCTGGCGCGTCGTAATGCAGCCCAAGCTCGCTATGATCCTGACTTTCATGATGATATGGAACGTATTATCGAGAAACTACAAGAGTACTTTGTAGACCGTGGCCTGGCAACCAAGTTAAACCATAATGTTGGGGCGTCCTCTGTGGAGTCAACTATGGCCCACTCCAATGCTGGCTCTAAAACCGATGGCATACTAATACCCATAATCCTTAGCGGTATCAGTGGTGTATTAGCCCTGTACTATAATACTCTCGTTGATGATGTAGCCCAAACCTTGGTTGTCGGCGTCTTATTACTGGGTACAGCAGCAGCTATGATTACCCGAAAACACTGGGCTTGGGGAATTGCGATCGCAACCCAAATTTTGGCTATTGTGATTTTTTGTGCCGAAATAATCGACATTGTGGCTGAAGGATGGTGGTATGACTTGGTGGTGATCTTTTCCATTGTTATTTTTTCTTTGATAACAACCATTGTGCTGTTATTGCCAAAGACACATCGAAATTTTAGATAACCCCATAGTACAAATTACAGAAGACGGACGGCGCTAGTAGCTGGTTGAATTGAAGTTGTTATGGCTGAGGTTACGACACAATTGTATGCATCAATTCCTCAGAAAAACGCTTCCTGACTTAATATCGGAGCATTCCAGATGTGATGCTTCCCATGAGTCCTCTGCTTAAAAACAAACATCAAAAGTATCGTCAGTTACTGATTGTTCTGGCAGTTATATTTATGGTGTCGCCTTTTTTGAAGGCTGGAATTGGTAATATTCTCTCTATTTCACTATTGCTGTACACCATCATTGTGGTGATCAATAGTTTTGCGTTGCCCAGGCGATTGATGATGATCTATGGTGCGATCGCAATCACCGCATTCTGTTTAGAAGTCATCGCTAGTGTCATCGACGTATCTGATCTGAACCAGCCCTTTACCCTAATATCCCAAGTTATCTTTGCCATTTATCTAGCAGGAGCCGCCTACTGGATTGGACGAGATATCTTTACTGCGCCCAACGTTACCATCGATACCGTCCGAGGCGGTATCAGTGTCTACATGCTAATCGGTTTTGTCTGGGCCTTACTCTACGGTATTGTTAACACTCTAGATGCCAATGCCTTTTCACAGCCTCTGATTCAACAAGACTCTTATTTAAGAACCATTCACTTTAGCTTCACTACACTGACCACCCTGGGCTATGGCGATATTGTGCCCTTAAGTGAAGTGGCCCAGGTACTCACTAATCTGGAGGCCATTGTGGGTCAAATGTATTCTTCGGTGCTGATCGCCATTTTAATTGGCAGCTATCTTGCCCAGCGCCCCAACCGAAAGAGGTAGTGCTAGATCAACAACAGTATGCGTTTGCTTGGGTCCATACCCAAAGTCCCCCTCAGGGTACTACTAAGGAGATGACTGAAGATTGACTATTGTGGGTCAGATGTATTCTTCCTCGCTATACTAGGTGCCAGAACAGTCACTGAAGAGCTGCATTATCGGATGAAACCTGTCGCGTTAATTACTGGGGCCTCCAGTGGAATCGGTCGAGAATTTGCAACCATCCATGCTAAAAGAGGGGGCAATCTCGTCATTGTTGCTCGCAGTGTAGATAAACTTGCTGCCGTCAAAGCTGATCTAGAGTCAACGTACTCCATACAGGTCACCATAATTGCCAAAGACCTGAGCCTGCCCGAGGCTGCCCAGGAAATTTATGATGAGGTCAAGGCTGCCGGAATTGAGGTGGACTATTTGATCAATAATGCCGGGTTTGGGGGGCAGGGAAAATTTCACGAGCGAGAATGGGCCACCGATCTGGCCATGATTCAGCTGAATGTCGTTACGTTGACCGCCCTGTGTCGTCTTTTCTTGCCTGACTTTGTGAAACGTAACCGTGGTCGCATTCTTAATGTCTCTTCAACGGCGAGTCTTTTACCTGGTCCTTTACAGGCGGTTTATTACGCTACAAAGGCTTATGTCACATCCTTTAGCAATGCGATCGCAGAGGAGTTGCACGATACAAACATTACTGTAACTGCGTTACTCCCCGGAGCTACAGAAACTGAATTCGCGCGTACTTCAGGATTGGACAAAACCGAACTTTTCAAGGAAACTGCCTCGGCTCGTTCCGTTGCTCAAGACGGTTATGCCGGTATGCTAGCAGGCAAATTGGACGTCATCTCTGGTGTCAGCTTGGCTCAGAACATGACACTGGCAATGATTCCGTTCATTCCCAAAAAACTTCTGCTTGGTCAAGTACGTGAGATGCAGTCAGTGAAACCTTAAATGGACAGTCATATCCCTGATAAAGTCCATTGACAGTGCTCACAGGAAGTAGATGTCAGCAATTACTAACCCATGTTACGACTTTGCCAAACTGTATTTTATTCACTTGAATTCCAGAAATTTATTTGGCAGCATTATTGAATAATTGTCATTACTACTCAGGATAATTTCCTTCGTAAGATCCACCTCCATAACAAATCTTTAACCCAGCCAGTTCGACGCCTAATTTAGCAACAGTAGACATTTCACACCATTTACTCCATTACAGTTTACCGTTACCTATATGACATCTGACGGTATCAGCCCCCAACCGCCAAGTGATCAACCATCAAACGCAGCTGCCGAGATGGCCATCGATCCTCCCCCGCCTGTAACACCCCCTACCCAAACCAGTACCTTTCCGGGCTGGCGCAAGAAACCGAATAAACCCCTCTGGCCAGCGGTTGCGCTCGTCATGCTGGTGGTCGCTGGCTTAGTCGGTGTAAAAGCCTACAAAACATTGACAGCCGCCCAAAATACTGAGGAAACAGAAGAGTCAGCAGTTGACCAAGCCCGTTTGCCCGTAAAGGTAATCACTGCAGAAAGGCGTCCCGTCCAGGGCTGGGTCTTTGATGAAGGGTCTGTCTGGCCGGTGAATCGACGGTTGCTTAATTTTCAGGCCAGTGGCGATATTACCTATGTGGCAAAGGTAGATGGTGTAGAACTGCGGGAAGGAGACTTTGTCTCACGGGGGCAGCTGTTAGCGACGATTGACGCCCGTAGACAGCAGTCGAGCATCGACACGGCTGAAGCCGATATCCAGGTGTCTGAAACTCAGCTGAGTCAGTCAAACGCAAGTTTACAGCAGTCCCAGGCTAATTTAGAACGAGCTAAGTCTGACCTAGCCCTGGCCGAAACCGAATTACGTCGCTTTGAAAATTTATATAATCAGGGGGCCGTATCAGAAAGCGATCGCGATGCTTACATCAACCGAGTAGACCAGGCAGCGGCGGCACTCAAAACCTCCGAACAGGATGTCCTCTCTGCTAAAGAGGGAATCAGGTCTGCCGAGGCATCAGTCAGGGCATCTGTTGCTCGCCTTAACCAGAGTGCCGTTGACTTAGAAGATACCCAGCTGGTTTCGCCCATCGATGGAGTGGTGGCCTACATCAACATTCGAGAGGGCGAATATTGGAGTACCCAGTATCTCAATACCAGCAGTCCCCAAGATTTAATTGAGTCTGCGCCGATTGTGGTGGTCGATCCTAAATCTTTTGAAGTGGAATTAGAACTACAGGCTGAAGATGCCGGAGAAATTCAGCCTGGTCAGCGCGCATTTGTCGTATTAGAAGAAGAAGTCAGTGCGGCCCAGGCAGCAGGCAATAGCTCCCAGGGACTGCTAGACATTGCCAAACAGCGGGGCAGCGGTGGTCAAATCTTTGCCGTGAGTCCTTCTCAAACCCCCGGTAGTCGAGGCACTGAGATTACCATTCGCGGGTTAGAACAAGTGCGTAATCTCAAGGTGGGTGGCCGCGTGTATGTCTGGATCGAAGTGGCCAGTCGTAATGATGCTGTTGTTTTACCGTTAGGGTCAATTCTTTCTAGAAATCAGAAATTTTATGCCTTTGTTGTTAACGAAGCTGACAGGATCGTTCAAAGACGAGAGATTACCGTGGGCATCGAAGGATTATCGGGTGTGGAAATTATTAACGGTGTAGAACCTGGTGAGCAAGTGGTATTGGAAGGTCAAAACCGTCTGGTCGATGGGACACCGGTTGAAGTCGTGAACCGGGAGTGAACCAATGCAAGTTGACGAACATGCGATCGCACCCCCACAAAAGCAATCCGAACCTCCGGCATCTCCGGCCTGGATGCACTTCTTTTTTACCCGTCAGATTTTTGCCATTCTCCTCTGCTTTATGCTGTTCATGGGCGGCCTGATGGGCTACTTCTCCATGGTAAAGGAGGGTGAACCCGAAATTAAAATTGCCCGGGCCATGATCACCACCAGCTGGGGTGGCACCGACGCAGAAACCATTGAAAATCAGGTTACAGACAAACTAGAAACAGAAATCAAAAGTCTCCAGGGACTGGATGACTTTACCAGCGCCACCTTTAATTCGTTTTCCATCATTAACGTTGCCTTCAAAGCAGAGGCCCCCGTTGCCGAGTCGATCCAACAACTGCGGGGTAAGGTAGACGATGCCGAATCTGAACTCCCCGAAGAATCTACCGGTCGCGAAAAGCCCTCCTTTGAGCAGCTTTCTCAACAAGATTCGCCAGTGCTAACCATGGCCCTCAGCGGTGAGGGACTCGATATTAACTTACTGAGCCAGGCAGCGAGCGATCTGCAAGAACGTCTCGAATCAGTTAAAAACGTACGGGAGGTAAATCTCGGCGGTCAGCGGGACGAAGTCATCCATGTGCAAATGATACCCAGTCGATTAACCACGCTGGGAATCTCAGCAACTGAGGTGCGCAATGCTATCCAGGGGGGAAATATTGACCGCTCTTGGGATTTGGTACGCGACGAAGAATTTGGTGCTCAAGTGAGACTATACGGTCGTTTTCGTACCCTGGATGATTTAAGAGAGCTGCCCGTTACCCGGCTAGACGACAACCGGGTGGTGCGGTTATCGGAAGTAGCCGAGATTTATCAGGGCCTAGAAAGAGAAACGCAACGGGCCTTTGTCAGCTGGCAGGGCAGTGAGTTTAGCCCCACCATCAACCTAGAGGTGGTCAAAGTTGCCGGAGCTGACACCATTCAGGTAATCGACGATGTTTTAGCCGAGATGGAACTGGTCAGTAATGACCCCAATATCTGGCCCTATGGCATGACCTATCGAGTGCTCACCAATGATGCCAATACGATTCGCAATGAGTTAACGGCCCTGGGACTTAATGTACTACAGGCATCTCTGTTGGTGTTCGCCATCTTATTTATTGCCCTTACCTGGCGAGAGGCATTGATTGCCGGGTTAGCCATTCCCATGACCTTTGCCGGGGCACTGTTTGTCCTTTGGATGCTGGGCTATACGCTTAACACCATGGTGACCGTAGGCATGATCCTGGCCCTGGGGCTATTGGTAGATGTGTTTATCCTGATGTTAGAAGGCTTGCACGATGGCATTTTTGTGCAAGGGTTAAGCTGGCCCAAAGCGGCCATTAAAACCGTTCAAACCTATGCATCACCCGCCTTCTCTGGGCAGCTCACCACCATTTTAGCCATGGCTCCATTGATGGCTATCTCCGGTACTCTAGGTAAGTTTATTCGGTTGATTCCCATTAGTGCCATTACCTGTCTGGTGATGAGCTATGGGCTAGCTCTATTGGCGGTGGTGCCCCTATCTAAATTTCTTTTAGGTAACCAAGGAGGGAAAGGGTCTAAAACCGCTGTTGACCGTCTTACAGAACAAGTCTCTGAACAATTTTCTCACTGGAGTTTGCGCATGACGGTGCCCAACCGCCATGTGGCACGTCTTTGGACGGTGGGGGCCATTGCCCTGTTTATCTGTGCCGTTATTTTATTTAGCCAGCTGCCCAGTTCTCTGTTTGCGGTTAGCGACGACAACAAACTTAGCCTAAATGTAGAGTTACCGCCGACTGCTACCTTAGAAACCTCTCAGGAAGTTGCTAACCTGATGGGAGACGTAGTGCGTAACTACAGTGACCCCAATGGTGAACGGGTGTTTGAAAGCGTGATTAAACTGGTGGGACAACGCAGCAATCTGGTAGCCTCTAGTGAAATTAAGCCCGGCAATGCCGATTACTTTGTGGGAATATCGGCAGTATTTGTAGATCGCAATCAGCGGGCTAAAAATTCCTTTGACTATGCTTACGATCTTAAAGTACAACTAGAAAAAGACATTATTCGCGACTATCCAGGGGCGGTTTTAAGTACGGGTTTTCCCCTTTCTGGTGGAGGTGCCGACCCGATTCAGATAGAAATTTTTGGGGATAACTTAGAAACCTTAAGAGAAATTTCTAGCCAGGTGCAACAATCTTTGCGAGAGATTCCTGGCACCATGGATGTACGGGATGATTTAGGCAACCTAAGGCGAGATTTTAAGCTAGTGCCTAAACGCGAGGCGTTAGATTTCTATGGCATCAGCCAGGATGATTTAGGGCTACAGGGTCGCTACATGATGATTGATAACGATGTGGGTGATTTTCCTGTTGGCAGTGGTGAAGAAGATCTTGAGATTCGGTTGAGTACTCGTTGGCCATCGCGTCAGGGTACCGTTGGTGGTCCCTCTCGGTTGGATGAGTTTACGACCATGCGGTTTATTACTTCTGCTGGTGAGGCATTACCGACACAGGCATTACTGGATGAGGTGCCGGGGGCGGTACCGTTGTCTATTACTCATCGGAATACGCAGCGGAGTGTGACGGTGCTGGCGAAGGTGATTCCTGGTCAAAATTTTTATGATACTAAGATTTTGGCTGAATTAACGCCGAAGTTAGAAGCAATGGCCTATGACCCCAACGATGAGGGAAATCCTGAGCATTGGCCTCGAGGATATAGTTATCGGTTTGGTGGGGATGCGGATACCAGTAGTGAGACGTTTAGCTCTGCGGGGCAGATGCTGGTGGTGGCCATATTCCTGGTGTTTGCGGTGCTGGTGTTGCAGTTTGGCTCCTACACGCAGCCGTTGATTATTATTCTGACAATTCCGTTTGCGTTGATTGGGACGTTGTTTGGGTTCTTTGCTTTGGGGCTATCGTTTTCGTTTCCGGCGATGATTGGTGTGATTGCGCTGGTGGGGATTGTGGTCAATGATGCGATCGTGATGGTGGAGACGATGAATGAGCGGCGCAAGGAGGGAATGGATGTGCGCCATGCGGCGGCGGCAGGGGCTAGCGATCGACTCAGGCCGATTTTGACGACGTCGCTGACGACGATTATTGGTCTGTTGCCGTTGGCGTTTAGTGATGCGCAGTGGTTTCCGCTATGTATGGCAATTATTTTTGGGTTGTTGTCGGCAACGTTGATTGCGTTGCTGGTGGTGCCAGGGTTGTATTTGCAGCTGACGCCTAATCGTATGAATATG
>JAHQVZ010000150.1 GCA_019634055.1 Leptolyngbyaceae cyanobacterium MAG.088 | reverse complement strand
GTTAATAAGTATTGCTTACTAAGCAATACTCCTACAACACAACAGTTCATACGTTATGTAGTAGTTCTGTTTCTGTATTTTCAGGATTATTTTCTAATAGTTCAATTTGATGAAAACGCTTCAGTTTCAGCATGCATTTCTTCAATCTGAGCTTTCATACTCTGAAGCTGTGCTTGAAATTTGGCGTTTGAGTTCATTGACGTGGTTTCTCATTTCAGCATAACTATACCGTTGCTCATCTTACTACCAGCCTGAGCCCTTAGTATTTGTTTGAAGGCGCAAAAGATAACTGTCAGCTGTAATGTATAAAACTGAGCCATCTTCACCCCAGCCACAGTTAGCTGCAGCAACATTTGTTTCAATTTTGCCTAGCAATGTGGCATCGGGTGTAAAAACATAAATGCCACCGGGGCCTGTAGCAAAAATATGCCCCCTCTGGTCTACTTTTAAACCGTCAGGTAGACCCCGTAATTGACCTACAGAAGACGTCACATCATAAAACGTTTGACTCTGCCCTAGGGTGCCATCTTTATTAACAGAAAAAGCCTTCCAGAGAGCCGCGTTTGGGTCCGATTGAGCAACATAAAGAGTCCCCTCATCAGGAGAGAACGCAAGTCCATTTGGAAATGTCATCTCTTTAGTCAGAAGAGTAAGCTCACCAGTTGTAGATAAGCGATATACGCCAGCAAAATCTAACTCTCGCCTGGGGTCATCTACATATCCTGGAAAACCATAGGGCGGATCAGTGAAGTACAGATCTCCATTTGAGTGAAATACGGCATCATTAGGACTATTCAACCGTTTGCCGTTGTATGCATCAACGAGTGTGCGCTTACCACCGTCCCAGGGCATTTGCGAAATGCGTCGATCGCCATGCTCACATAGCACAAGTCTCCCCTGTGGGTCTAACAACAATCCATTGCTGCCATTGTTGTTACCATAATCAGCTGCCCCCGTATAACCAGATGGATGCATGAATAATGACAGCCCCGATTCCTGATCCCATTTCATAATGGAATTACGAGGCACATCAGAAAATAACAAGAATTCACCCTCTTTGATCCACACTGGACCTTCAGCCCACTCAAATCCAGAGGCGATAACGTCAAGCTGACTATCCGATGGTATTAGCTGTTCAAATTTAGAATCGTAGCTAATGAGTTTACCAATGGTCGGATAGGGAGTGTTTGCCTGACCTTTAGTTTGCATCATTCCTGGCAATAATGTAGTTGGAATAGTTAGAAGCCCAAGTCGAAGAAAAGTCGATCGTTTCATAACTGTTAATAGTTTAAATAGGGGAGGTTATTATTTTGCTTTGCACGATGTACTAATTTTCTCACGATGCCATCTTGTTTAGATGTTACATACAGTTCTCCTGCTTCATCTATACCAATTCGAGCATCTGAGCGCTGTTGTCCTATGATGTCGAGGAAAGATGAGTTTTGCCCATTATTCCAGAAACGTAATTCTTGAATGGTGGCTTGTCTGCCATCGACAAGTTGTTCAATAGGAACATGAAAAAAACGTGCATCGCTACCAAAGTCAGCAAAAATATATTCACCAACCAGCTCCGGAATGTCTTGTCCGCGATAGACATAACCTCCTGCAACTGCAATGCCATAAAAGCCAGGATAATCAGCTGGAATTTCATGTTCATATTGAGCGACAGGGTAGGTGTAACCATACTGCGAATCGTTGGCAGGTAGTGGATATACAAGACTTTCGTCGTTCTGATCGGTAACCCAAGTTCCCTCCCGTTGATCCCAACCGTAATTGGCCCCTTTGATGCCAAGATTAATCTCTTCAGTAAATTCCTGACCAATGTCAGCGATCAACATTTTTCCCTCACCCCCCGTATCCCAGCTAAAACGATGGGGATTGCGTAGCCCATACGCCCAGATTTCTTCAAGGGTTTCAGCGGCATCATCGTCTACAAAGGGATTATCACTGGGGATGCCATATTGACCATTGCTACTATTATGGCCGAAGGGGTCAATACGCAAAATCTTGCCGAGTGGAGTACTAAGGTTTTGTCCATTATCCAATGGATCGGTCTGCCTGACAGGATATCCATCACTGCCCCCATCTGCAAGCGCAATATAGAGCATGCCATAATCGGTGTCACCTGGTTTGGCATTAGGGTTAAACCCTAGTTGTCCAATATTGTGGTCGGCATAGGGCTGTTCTATGCGAAGGATCTCGCGCATTGTTCCTGAAAAAATGTTGGCGGCAGGTTCCTCAGCTTGCCATTCTCGAATGACTTCGTGGTGGGAACTAGCAATAAGATTTTGATTGCTATCAATAATGGGTTGAGTAACCAGAAAATCAGGAACACCTATATCTTTTTCTTCACTATTAACCGTATAGAAAATTCCGTTGTTAACAAACTCTGGATGGAAGGCAAAATAACTAAATCCTTGCTGAGAATCTTGAGCACTAAACCCAGGACACAGAAGCGCTTTAAGGTTCATGTATACAGAAGTATTACCCTCTCTAATAACATAGAGCTTACCTTTCATGTCATTGACAAATAGTCGCTCACTTCCATCTCCTGCATGGGTTAGAAAGTTCAGTCGAGCCACTTTATTTCTGCCAGTTCCACTATCAGAAATCTGTGCAATCT
Organism: Leptolyngbyaceae cyanobacterium MAG.088; assembly: GCA_019634055.1. Taxonomy (GTDB): domain Bacteria; phylum Cyanobacteriota; class Cyanobacteriia; order Phormidesmidales; family Phormidesmidaceae; genus Leptothoe. The sequence continues at coordinate 4,567 of JAHQVZ010000150.1, read as the reverse complement.
CTTCGAGTGCAACGGTAAGTGAAGATTCAGGTATGCCGAAGATTTGAGCTATTGGTGCCGGCAGATCTGTAGGAAAATTTTGAACTTGAGCGGCAACCTGTCGAGCTGTTGTCAAACTCAATAATAGGAAAACTGCGCCAATTAAGAAATATCGTAAATTAGTGTTTCTCATGAATTTTAGTAAGCTTTATTCTCTCCTTGGCAGTAGAAGGTTGCGTGCTTCTCTGTCAGTGCTTTTCTCCATGCGGTGCATCAGGGTGTAAGTAGTCGTAAGTTGAATGTGGTCACCTACTTCCAATAATTCAAGCGGGCCAAGAAATTCTAGCTCTACGTAGGCATCTCCATCCCAGTTTGTATAAATTTCAGCACTGCTACCACCATCGGGATACTCTGCATGGGTGAGTCGAGTTGAATCTATTCGGATCATGTCTTCTGTGCCGACCCACAATAGAGTACTGGCATCGGTGCCGATCTTGTGACTTTCTTTGGGATCTCGCGTTAATGAAAGGAGGTCGTCAGAAATTTGTAAATTGGCAGGTAGTGAGCGAGTCAGTTGGATATAGCCGTCTTCGAAAATAGAAGGTTGTGGGATGGGGGCATAAATAGCAATTGGATCTTGAAGCTGAGTAATCGTCCATACGCTAACGGTTTGAGGAAGACCCTCAACCTTTTCGTAAGTCGAGGTTACGGTCATGATGGCGTCTTGTGGATCCAGGTGAATAGTTCTATAAATTCGAATACCGTAGTTTGGATCAATCGGTGAGATTAATGTTAAGTCGTTTCCAGTCACCTGAACTTCAACAGGCATTGCATCAAATGCAATGGGTGGGGGCCAGCCGCGTCCTGTAATCGCAGGCCAGTCTGATTGGGGAGCGGGCCATACTTTATCTCCACCGAAATTGAGCCACTGTGTACTACGAGGATTCGTGGGCTTACCCCACAATTTTGCATTTTCCCAAAACGAACCGGCTGTTTGTTTAAAGCGAAATTGCATAATGCGTCCAATTTCGGGCACAATCACAGCTTCGACATTTCCGTTGCTTAAAACCCAGGCATTTTGCCAGCCTTGATGTTGTGTTTGTGCGATCGCATAGGCGTCTGTTAGAAAAACAGACTGAGCTAAGGTTTTAACGGTTGTGGACTGCCAGAGTGCGACACTTATCCACAACAATAGCCCCAAACTTACCAAAAATAGCCTACGACCTATATTTTTCAATGCTTTACACTATTTTTAAGTCATCGATTCTTATGTTATCTTTCACCATTCCATTAGACCAAACATTAGTTGTTATTAATCAATTGAAAATAATTAACATGAAGAAAAGATGATGATTTCTCTGATCAAAAGCTAATCTAAGATCAGGGGGGAAACGGCCTATTTGGGCTCCGTAAAAAGTCAACCCTTTACTCTATTGCACCAATTAGAGTAAAGGCGGCCCAATCTACAGGGTCGTCATATTGTTCACGGGCCACCAGCATGGCCTGACGTAATGCTTGGGCGTCGTCTAACGTCTGTCGCTGACGATAAAATTCTACCATTAGCTCAGCGGTGGCATTATCGGGCACTTTCCATAGAGACACCATGACGTTATCAGCCCCTGCTGCTAGAAAAGAGCGTGATAGGCCAATTACACCATCCCCGGTGATTTTTCCAAGACCAGTGTCACAGGCACTGAGCACAACAAGATCGGCCCGTAGAGACTGGCTCAGAATTTCGTCTGCTGTCAAGAAGCCATCTTGGTTATTGCCAGGGGCCAGGGCTAGAGATCCGTTAAGGGGCTGATCTTCGTCAAAAAAGCCATGGGTGGCCAGGTGAATTAATGATGCTGTCGATAACTGTTGTTTAATGGCTGACTCGGTTGCTGTCTGACCAATCAGAGCCTCGGTGGATAACAGGTTAGCAATGCCGTTAGCTTCGTTGCCAGCGTAAGGCAGGGCGGAGAGATTGTCTGTGGGCATGGGGCTGGGGTTGCCCACAACCAACGGCTGTCCCGAGGATGGGGGACTATCTCGGTCAGTTAACGTCAGTATTTGAATGGCGGGGGCGGTTACTATGGTGTGGTTTTCAATTAGATAACTACCATTTTCTGCCTGGAGAGCTGGAAAGGGTACTAAAAAGAGTTGTTCTTGGGGAATAAAGACTACCCGAGCATTGGGGTCTGTGGGTAGTAGGTGGGTAATGGGATCGATCAGGATCTGATGCAGATCGCGCCAATGCTGCTGTCGTCTGAGGACAGGGGCAAAGGCATTGATTTTAGACACTTCACTCAGGGGGACAGGGTTGGGTAAGTTAAATCCTGAGGCAGTGCTAAGGGTGACGGTACCGGCCTGGCGGTCAATGGCATCGACGGTATAGGGATCTATATTGGGCGGCTCATCTACCCGGCGTACCTGGTCACCGATTTGAAGACTCAAGGCGCGATTGTCGTCACGACTGTTAGAGGCGAATTCGCCTGGGATGCCGCTACGTTGACGACTGGTTTCTACAAGGTTTACCAGGTTTGTTACTCCAGAGCTTAATGCTGTTTTTAGATCAACAGATTCTAGATGTATCTGGCCAGTAGGCTGTACCACCCAGATATAAAGCTGCACATCTTCCGGTTCAATGGGGCGCTGTGCAGAGGCTCCATGGGGCGTGTCGGCTACCTGATCGCGAATGATTGTGTATTCCACCAGGGTAGAGTTTTGTGCTTGGGCAGTCTGTTTTATTTGGTCGATGGACAGGGGTGTGGCTGAACCACCCTGGCTTGGATTCGCGTTTCCTCTGGCCAGAAGTTCTACAAAGGCTCGAGCCCGTCCTCGCTCAGAGACTTCGAGGGCTGCTTCTAGTTTGTTTTGGTTGACTAACACTTCTTCTAGGTTGCGGTAGGCGGCTTGCTGGGTTTCGAAAATGGAAACCTTAAAGCTGTTGTTGGTGCCTAACCCAGCCCGCAGTGATTCCCAGGCTACAACAGCTTCTACCAATGCTTGTTCTGCATCTGGCAGTTGATTGAGCTCTAGTAGGGCATTGCCAATATTGGTCAGGGCCAGACCTTCGCCTAAGGTGGCTCCCAGGCTACGGGCCAGGGTCAGACCTTGTTGGGCGTAATTGTAAGACTGTTCATATTGCTGCTGATAGGCATAGGTGGCACTCAGACCGATCAGGATTTGATGTTTTTCCAGGTCGTTGTCTAGCTGTTCAGCCAGGGTTAAGCCTGTTGTGTAGGCTGCGATCGCACCGGCAAAATCTCCTTGAATAGAACGGGTATGCCCCAGGTTACTCTGGGCTTGCATTTCCCCATAGGTATCTTCTGTTGCTTGGGAAATATCCAGGCTAGAGAGTTGGAATTCGGCAGCCCGGTCATAGTCTTTTTTGGCAAAGTGAGCATTGCCCAAGTTGCGGTAGGTAAGGGCTTTCCACTGGGGGGCTGTGTCTAGAGAGAGTTCTCTCAGACTGCGATTATAGAAATCAATGGCGGTGTCATACTCACCCAAGGCCCCATAGACAGCGCCGATGCCCCCTAGGGCAATGCCTGCTTGGGTGGCATCGTTTAGCTGTTTTGCTTGCTCTAACTGCTGTTCGTAGAAGTCTAGAGCAGTTAAATAATCACCAGTCACAAAATGGGAAATAGCCAGATTATTTAAACTGTAGGCAATCCAGGGAGAGTTGTTTTGCTCCTTTGCAGTTGCCAGGTTTTGCTGGTGACAGTCGATCAGGTTGGCGTAGAGGGGCTGGTTGCGATCTCGACCGTCCATATTTTGTATATTGTCTGCTTGATCTTGACAGTTCTTTAAACCCGCAGCCATCGGCGATGATGAGTCAGCTGCATCAGAAGTTTCTTCATCTTCAGGATTGCGCGCCACTTCCCCATCACCATTATCCCCCTCAGTACTGTCTGCATCATCAGGTTCTTGCTCGGCTATCAGTTCTCCTTCGCCTGCTGGTTCTTCGTCACCAGATATATCTTCATCACCAGGTAGGTCATCTTCACCGCCGGGTAAATCATCTTCACCACCAGGTAGGTCATCTTCACCACCAGGTAGGTCATCTTCACCGTCGAGTGGGTCATCTACATCGTCGCTATCGTCTGGCGGTTCTGGCTTCCCAAACTCCGAGTTTTTTCCGCCTCCCTCCGATTGCCCTTCACTGGGACCCGACCCATTAGTCAACACCCCTGGTGTGGAACTGTTAGATTGCCCCCCCTGGCTAACGGCAACAATTTGGTAGCCAGCTTCCGGTAAAACCGCGCCTAAAACGCTAAGTTCTTCTAATACAGGGGACTGGGCCAGGGGGCTGCCGGTGAGCTGGGGTGGTTCTGTAAAAACATCCAATATGGGTAAGGGTTCTGGGACGCCTAAACTCGGATCCAGACCGGGGTTAATATCAAGTGTTTCCGGCAAATCTGTTTCCGGTAAATCTCTATTGCCAATTGTCAGGGAGATAGCCAGGGGAACTGAGGAAGACACACCGTCTGTTGCCTGTAGGGTGAATGCCGTAATTTCGCCAACGGTATCGGTAGGGGGCACAAACTGGAGATTATCCGTAGGTAGCACTTGATCTCCGGGTTGTAGAGGGACCCCATTGAGC
>JAHQVZ010000149.1 GCA_019634055.1 Leptolyngbyaceae cyanobacterium MAG.088 | reverse complement strand
TATCTTTCAGGTTTTCAATGACATAAACAGGGCGGACCTCACCTGGTAATAAGGCGGCATCGCTGCCATAAACCACCAGCACGTCTTTGGACCCTAAGCTGCGGTTATTTTCTGCGTAGAAGGTGACTTCTAGCTTCAGCTGACGGATGGCCTGATCCCCTGTATTGGTGATGGCCCAATCGGCTTTTAGGTAACCGCTACCGCCGGCATGGGTACTAAAGTTTTCTTGCCGTCGGGTCAGGTCAAATTTTAGGCCAGGGTTTTGTTGGGCGTTGGGCCAGCTATAGTCAATGGTTTGGGCGGTTGGGTAACTGGCTGGGGCCGGTAGCTGATCGAGGGTGGTTACTGTTAACCGTAGCTGGGCAACAGCTGGGGTAACTTTTTGCACCAAATCAAAGGCATGGTGATCCCCAGGACGCATGATGCCTTCGTGGGTATCAAGGGCCATGGTGCTTTCGGTCAGCAGGACGTTGCTGTCTTTGTCCAGGTATTCTACCTGAAGCCGCAGGCTGTCAATTTCTTGATTGCTTTCGTTAAGTAATACGCCCTGGAGTTTGTAGAACGAGGAATCGTCATAGTTATTTAAGCGCGATAGCCTTGGGTCTAACGTCAGGCCAGGCTGCTCAAAAAGTACAGGAATATCAATTTCGGGGATAGCTACTGTGGCCGACGGGGTGGACGTTGTCGCCACTGGAGTGCTGTCGTCAAGAATGCCATCTAGGTCCAGCTCGGGATCAGGAATATCTAGCTCAATATCAATCTGGGGGGCCTGGGACGATAAATTCTCTCTGAGCAAGGTTTTAATGATGGGTTTACTGCCTAGGGCACCAACTAGTATCAAGCCGGTTGCAAGACCACCCATGATGCGTTTTAGTGGGGGCTTTTTAGATGCTTCCAGGCTGGCAATTAATTTAGTGGCCTTGGCATCATCGGGAGCTACGTCTAGACACCGTTTAGCTGTTTGGATAGCTGCGATTTTATCGGCTGGCTTTTTATCTTGCTGATAGCGGTTTTCATAGGCCGCTGCCAGGGTTTGTAGAATGTCTAGATTAAGGGGGTCCAGACTGGCTGCCTGGGTGAGTTCTTCAATTGCATCTTCAACACAGTCAAAGTCAAGGTAGTTTTTTCCCCGTGCTAGATGATTTTGGGCCTGTTTTCGAACGGCGGCAATGTCCTCAGGGCTGAGGCCAACCTCAGCTGCCAGGTCGTCAAGTTTTTCGACGGTAATGGGGTCTTTCCAGGCTAGTAGCCGTTCCACATAGGTTTCAATGATGCGATCGCGACTCATCTGTTTCTTTCTGCTTAATAATTAGAGCTCCTTCTTTCTTGTTCTTCCCTACGATTGACCCGAAATACAGAAAAGACGCGCAAAGAAAACCCAAGTCCTTATATTTGCGACTACGAAAGGCCCAATGATCTTTATCAGGACCGTATTACCTACAAGCCAATTAAAAAGAACGCCGCCCAATCGCGAGGATTAGGATGTTCTTCTAAGGTTTTTAACATGGCCTGCCGTAGGGCCACGGCCTTGTCTGGCTGAGTTTGCAGTTGCTGATAAAACTCGGTCATTAGCAATGCCGTAGACTCATCGGGTACCGCCCAGAGAGAGGCCACCAGATTGTTGGCACCAGCGGCTAAAAAGGAGCGTGAAAGCCCCACGACACCATCGCCCGTAATGCGTCCGCGCCCAGTGTCGCAGGCACTGAGTACCACTAAGTCGGCCTTGAGGTTAAGCTGCATTACTTCTTGGGCGGTCAATAAGCCATCATCGGGTTGGTTACGACGGTCTTGACGTTGGTCCATTTGGCCGGTCGGTGTCAGGGCAATGGCGCTATTTAACCCATGGCGTTCATCCATTAACCCATGGGTGGCCAGGTGAATAATATCGGCATCGGTCAGCCGCTCACGCACAGCCACTTCGGTGGCCGCTGCCCCCAGCAAGGGCTCGGTGTTGAGGATGGGTGCGATCGCAATCGCTTCAGCCTCAGCCCCCGGCAAATCAGTCAACGGTATTGGTGGTCCCCCCACCCTAAAGGGGACAGCGGGCATTTCAGGATTACCCACAATCACAGCGGATGCAGCCTGCTCACGATCAATACCCACCACCAGGGACTGACCAGACTGATTAACCGAACGTTGTTGCAAGAAATAAAGCGTCTGTAATGAAGGCGCTGTACCCAGGGTATGGTCTTCAATCAAATATCTACCTTGAGCCGTTTGCAATGCTGGAAACGGCACTAAAAACAACTCACGATGGGGCACAAGCACTACCTTTGCCGCCGCCGACTCTGGCAAATGTTGAGCAATGGGCGCAATCGTTAACTCATAGAGCTGCTGTAAATTAGTCTGAGTCATCTCAGGAGATTGAGACAGATGAACCGCCGTACTCCATGGAGTAAACCCGCGCACTCCCAAACTATCTTGACTAGCCGCCAACATCGCCTGAATAGACTCCGGCAGCTGTGATAGATCTACCTGTTCAAAATGGACCTTACCTGTGGGTTGCACCACCCAAATAAACAATGTCTGATCATCAAATCGACTACGGCCAGGGGAAGGTTGACGAATAATGGAATATTGAACAAATGTCGTCGCCTGTTGTTTAGCTAGAGACTTAATCTGACTAATGCTAAGACTATTTGAGGAAACAGAATTGCCTGTTTCTAACGTTTGCTTGGCCAACAACTCAGTAAAGGCTCTGGCCCGTCCCCGTTCTGCTACCACCAATGCGGCTTCAATATCTCCCTGCTCAATCAGTACCTGCTGTAGCTGGTCATAAAGGAAAGACTGAGTTTCAAATAGAGACACTTTGTTAATGTCCTGTAGTCCGGGCTCCAATGCCTCAAACTTATCGAGCGCTTCGTACAACACGTTTTGGGCCGCCCGCAGGTCACCCTGGGCCTGGTCAATGACAGCAAAGCCACTCAGCGCATTAATTTGCCCAACTTCATCGTGGTTATATCTAGCCCAGGCATAGGCATCGTTATAGTGCTCAAGGGCCTTGTCATTTTCTTGCTTAACAACGTAAAGCTGTCCTAAATGATTCAGGGTACGGCTATAGTCTGGTCCCACATATTTATCTCGGTACCCCAACGCTTCAGTCAAGGTATCTAAGGCCTGATTAAACTTGCCCTGTTCGGCATACAGCTCACCCAGGCTATTTAAAATACTCGCCAGTTCATGCCACTGTCCTTGGGAAATAGCAATCTCTCTGGCTTCTAAATAGGCATCCTGTGCTTTGTCATAGGCCTGCTGCTGCAAATAAACATGGCCTAACCCATTTAGATACCTGGGCACGCCTTCCCAATAGCCGACAAACTTTGCTTCGGCCAAAGCGGTTTGATAGGCTGACTCTGACTGGCCATAATCACCTAAGGTGTAATAAATATTCCCCATTTCCCCAAAGGCCCGAGTCCGATCTATCCGGTCTGAACTTTGGGATAAGACCAATGCCAGGGTATCGAGGGCTTGGCTGTACTGTCCGATATGGCGATAGATTTCAGATCGCGCTAGATTGTAGCGATTTTGTTCAGCAAAGCCTGGCAATAAGCCCCGCTGTACCTGATTTAGCCGTTGCCAACTGCGACTGATATTTCCCTGCTCTAGCCAGATCAGCGACTGCATCAGAAACCTGCGATTACGCTGGGTGGTTGCTGCCGTTGTAGGCATAGCCAGTTGGTCAGTTTGATTGAGCGTTTGCTGAGCCTGGTTATAGTGTCCCAAACGATAGTGGGCAAAGCTGAGGTCCACCAGGCTATTGTGCTCGCCAACCGAGTCTCCCGCACTACGGTACAGCTCGATAGCCATTTCTAAGGGGCGAATGGCAGCTTGACTACTGCCCATGCGCAAAAAAGTTTTTGCCTGTTGATACTGCACCTGGGCAGCATCAGCGGATTTTGCTTCTGTGGCTTGGGCTATATTTTCCGGGACGGTCCCCACCAGTAAACCTATACCCAGCAACCAGCCCAACGCTCGAAAACTTGTCATAAACTCCAACTCTGTGACAACCAACCATCAAACCAATGTTGTCTAATCCATAACGGTATCGCCCTTTGCTTTTCTACAAGCTAGGGTTGGGCGTTTAAGGACGCTAATGGCATCTGCCAGGTTAGTTAGTACAACTGCATCTGCTCTGATAAATCACCCATGCCTAATGCGGGGGTCTTGGCGTTTGCCCACCGATGCCCCTTATAGCTAGCTCATTTGACTAGATAAAGTACCCAAAAGTGCCAATTGAAGGGTGCCGATTTACGCCATTGTCAGGATAGTTAATTGCGAGAAAAGGTAAATTTTTATACATCATTTGCTGGATTTGTATTAGGAACGGTGCATAAAAAGAATAAAGAGTTCTTGTTAAATCGTTGCTATGTATGGAAAAACGACATCTCCACGTCAAACCCTTAACCATCTTCGTGCCCGTAGACTGGGGTGGCTAGTGCCTTTTTATTGCTGCATTGATTCCTATTACACGGAGAACGGCCTGGATATATTGAACGTCTTTACCTGGCGTTTTGGTAAACAGGCCTGGGAGACCTGGCATATTCAAGCCAATGGTGATGCTGATTGGCTCACCATAAAAGCGGCCCCTGCTAGACTGTACAACTGCTTAAGGCTATCCGGTGACCTAGTCAATCGTCGCTGGCTGGGGGGCAATTAGTCTAAATCTGACTCTCTATTCACTGGCATACTATTTACTGCCCAACATCAAGATTGCTAATCCTTTGTACAGGAATAGTCACAATCAAAGTTTGTCTAACGGCAGCTATGGTTATATAACGTCTGTTGGGTTAGTTAGGACGATACACGTCTTTAAAGGCGTAAGCGATCATAGCTAACTCAACGTGCAACTGACGACTCCATGCGTCAGTCGCTATACCCATAGGTAGTGGCTTAAGGTATGACAAGTTGGCATGATGAGAGTTCTAGATAAACGACGCCGAATAATGGCCATGCTGTTTGCCATGGTAATGGTCATGTCGCTGGGCTTTTGGGTAAATCGTGGCGATGAGAATGGTCCTAATGCAGCTTGGGCAGCTAAGGTCAGTTTTTGGGGGAATCGGCAAGTGGCGGCGACCTTGAGATCTGGCTTTGACCAGGCTGACCAGGCTGCACAATTAGCCCAAACTGCTAGAACGGCAGACCAGTGGGACCAAGTGGTCACTGCCTGGACAGATGCGATCGCAACGCTTCAAACTATTCCTGCCCAAAGCCCAGAGCGTTTTTTTGTTCAACGTAAACAGCGAGAATATTTAGAAAATTTAGCCCAGGCCCAACAACAGGCCAATCAACTAAGCTGGCCCAGTGTGTTTCCCAGCCTGGGCAGTGCCATTTTTGATGAGCAACTACGGCTTTACTTAAGCTATCTAGCCACCTTTGGGCCTCCAGATATTTTGATCATTGGCAGCTCTCGCACAATTCAAGGATTAGATCCCCAGCTGTTTGAGGCCAGCTTAAACCAACAGGGCTATGGGGTCAGGGCCTACAACTTTAGTATCAACGGGGCCACGGCCCAGGTCATGAACTTCGTGATGCAGCGACTGCTCACACCAGAACAGTTACCAAAGCTAGTCATCTGGGGTGATGGCTCACGGGCCTTTAATAGTCGTCGAGTTGATGCAACATTTTCCCAAATTCTTAACTCGCCAGGCTATCGAGCTATTCTGGCGGGGCAACGTCCTGGCTTTACCAATAGCCAGGTACGTCCTGGCTTTACCAATAACCAGGTAAACCCCAAGCAACCCAGCACCATCAATGCCTATGGTTTTGTGCCTGTTGCCGCTGTGTTTGACCCAGAGACCTTTTACCAGACCTATCCACGGGTTGTTGGGCAATATGATGGATTTTATAATCCGTTTAGTCTAACCGGATTACAGTTGGGGTCATTGCAATCCCTTGTGGCTTACCTCAAAAGCCGTAATATTGACCTAGTTTATGTACATCTCCCCCTCAGTGGCGACTATTTAGATGACTATCGCCTATCTGTTGATCAACAATTTCAACAGTTTTTGCAAACCCAAAGCCAGCGCTTAGGATTTGTCGTTATTGATCTTCTATCTCAATGGATTAATCAAGATAACTTTTTTGCTGACCCCAGCCATTTAAACCAAACAGGGGCGGCCACCTTGGCTCAACAACTGGCACGTAATCCATTGATATTAAACAAACTAAATACTTTACAGTAAATTACAGTGCTGGCCCATGGGGTAAGACAAGTCATACCCTAAAATCCCTGGTGCACGAAACATAAAATCATGAATAGTGTCATAGCCACAAGGGTCTTTTTTAAGGGAACCATACAAAATCTTTTCCGGGCTTTCATTTTAGATAAACAGACTACCTATTTAATTACGATATGCGTTTAAACTAAATGCCAAAAATAAGAGGGCTAGGTCAATTATTTTCAGCTGATGGACCGATGTCGTATAGATTAAACGAGACTATAATTAATAGGGTCTGTTCAATAGTTTTTTCTCTCTATACTACGTCCAGGGTTCAACCTATCTTTCCTCTCATGTCAAATGACCATTCTGGAGGTTTACAAGGTTTGAGTACTGCTTGTCTTTAAACAGTCACCTGTTATTGAACGCCGTCTTAAATAGCACGTTGATTTAACATGACTGCGCCTTCCCTTCGATTACTACTTTCAACGTTACTGGACTATACGGGGCTGTTATCCTCTACAGCTCCAGCTTTGCCAACTGCGGTTGCTGCCTATGAACGCTATAGTGCGAGTTCCCATCGTTGGATGCTCGGTCGACTTGTGTTACCCCTGTCTCAACTGTCCCAATTTGAAGACTGTTTAGACCATCTCGATCGGACCTATTCAGCGGCATTTTGGCCCCTAAGCATTGTCCTAGAACCGTCTCATCAGGCCTTGGACCGATTAGCGCCATGGCTCAAAAAACAAGACAGATTTACGATTTCAGCCCTTGAATTTAAGTTGGGAAATACAGAGGCGAATTGCCAAGTGAGCGCTAGTGCGATCGCATCCCTACTCCCACACCTGCCTCCCCATAGCGATCTCTTTTTTGACGTTCCCCTTGATACAAGCTTGCCAACTTATCTCGACGTTTTGCAGGGGACCCGAGCTGCTGTCAACATTTATACCGGTGGGTTAACCAAGACTCACTCTCCCAATAGTAAAACATTAGCTCAGGGTATAGTGGCCTGCGCCAATGCCCACATTCCATTTAAAACAACCCCCGTCAGTGCATGTCATCCCTTGGCAAACTGGCAAACTTTATCTAATGGCACCGCCATTGCCACCCCTGGCTTTCTCAACATAGCTCTGGCAGCCGCCTGCGCCTATGGCTATGGAGTAACTGCAGCTGAGATCGAAACCATCTTACAGATCAATACCCCAGAGAACCTGATTTTTTCAGCCCAAGAAATCATTTGTCATAGCCCTTTCTACTCACAAGAGGCAACCTTGTCCAATGTAGTCAGGCATCTCCCCCTAGAAGTATTAGCCAATGTCCGCAGCCGATATTTTTTAGGCGTTAGCTCCTATTCGTTCCAGACACCCATCGCCGATCTTTGTCGACTAGGCTTTTTACCAGAGGTTCTTCCTATGCCCTCCTACGCATTCTCCAGCTAATAAATATAAATAGGACTATTCAAATCCGTCATAGCGCCAGGGCACCGGGTCCACAGCCACCTGATTCATATACAGCCCCCAGTGTAGATGGGGACCCGTCGCAGCCCCGGTAGCACCAATGGCCCCCACCCGTTGCCCTGCCTGCACAAAATCACCCTCATTAACATCAATGCGGCTCAGGTGAATCATGACGCTCAATAACCCCTGACCATGGTCAATGCCAACAGTATTACCGTGCAATTCAAAGCCATCCCTCACACGACCCACCAGGCGAATATAACCAGCCGCTGGAGAAACCACTGGAGTACCTGTGCCAGCCGCATAGTCTACGCCACGGTGATAATAGTTCTCAGCAAATTCACCATTGTAATAACGACGGACACCATATTCAGAACTCACTTGCCCTTGGCTAGGACGTAGCAACTTACCATTCCAGTAACGCTCAGAGCTGACAAGACGCTTAAACGCATCCACCCGGTCAAACTCATGGTCTGTCCCTAAACTGCCACTTCCCCGCAGCGTAATCCACTGAGTACGAAAGCTTCGGTTGCGAAGTCCCACAGCCAAATTGCGAGTTTCTTCAGAGCCATTTACCTGAATCACGATACGACCTGGCGGATCTAGCGGACTGGTAGGAATAAAAGCACGAAACCGATTGTCAGGTAACGGAAAACTTGGATATTCTTTACCATTAGCGATAACAGTTGGCACCGTAGTCGAACCACTGTTTGCCCGCACAATAACAGAAATAGTATCCCCCAACTGAGGGTCACGAGGCGTAACAGTCACATCATAGGCATGAGCCGTTTTGCTCATCAATCCCCATGAAACAAGGCCACCAGTTGCAAACAGTCCTGCTAGTACTGCCCGACGTTGAATTGCCATACTCTACCCCTTTCCCTACATAAGTCGCCCTAATCTAGGCTATGTCTACAATCGAATCTCCTAGCTCGAAACTCAGCCAGGTCTTCCTAACCAATAGTCCTTAACAACTACTGATCAACTTTCTTTTGATTAGCTCGGCTTACAGGATAGTACAGAGATTTTTTATCTGTTCACTGATATATGACACTTTAAAGGGGCTCGTTAACATCTAAGGTCAGTTCTTACGATTAGGATTAGGCATAAATATTTTTGCGCAGCAGCCCATTAATAGGCTAGTCATTACAGCTGTCACCAAACAGGCCGTCTGGGTATTAGGCGTATTGATGGCCATACTGTTGACAGCTGCATTGGTCGTAACGTCCTGATACTCTAAAATCTCTTGATATTTCAGCTCAACAAATTTCTCGGAAGTCCACATAGCATTCCATCCAGTAACTCAGTAATTTCACGAGGTAGATGCCCCATTGGATGCGCTTTGTAGAGTTCCCCACCAGATTTTGAACTGACACAATTCAGGTTACGAAGTAATAAGTTCTCATCCATGCATGTGGCTCCAAGAGCGTCGCTAAGGTTTAAAAAACTCTTCAACGAAAAAACCATGCCAACATTGTCAGGTGATTGACAGTGCTTCAGTTTAAGGCTTTTAAGCATATCCATTGCCTTAGCTCACTTGTGCAATAGTGTTATGCCAAACCCGAAGCCTATCAACATTCAGGCCATGCTTATCGAACGACTATCTACCAAAGATTTTAGTGCCTTAGCAAACCTTTACCATTCCACGCTACTAGAGACAGTTTTGCCCTTTTGGCAACATCACTCATTAGATCACGATTATGGTGGCTACTTTACCTGTCTAGACGTCCAGGGCAATGTCTATGACACCGATAAATTCATCTGGCTACAAAATCGACAAGTCTGGACATTTTCAATGTTGTATAACCGTCTAGAAAAACAGTCTGATTGGTTAGACATCGCCCGCCACGGCGTTGATTTCCTGGCAAAACATGGTCGAGATGCTGAGGGCAACTGGTACTTTTCCCTAGATCGTCAAGGACATCCCCTAATACAGCCCTACAATATTTTTTCTGATTGCTTCGCAGCCATGGCGTTTAGCCAATATGCTCAGGCCAGTGGTGATCATAATGCCAAGGAAATCGCACTGCAGGCCTATAACAATGTGTTGCGTCGCCAGGATAACCCAAAAGGCAAATATAACAAGGTTTACCCAGACACTCGCCCCATGAAGTCCTTGGCAGTGCCAATGATTTTAGCTAACCTAACCCTGGAAATGGACTGGCTACTGACCAAAGAACGACTAGACTCGGTGATCGATCAAACTGTTCATTCTGTAATGGGAGAATTTTTAGACAACGAGAGCGGTTTAGTCTACGAACACATTGCTCCAGATAGCTCTCCTCTTGACTGTTTTGAAGGGCGGTTACTTAATCCTGGGCACGGCATCGAGGCCATGTGGTTCATGATGGATATCGGCCAACGACGTCAGGATACAGAACTCATCCATCGTGCTATTGACACCACCCTTAAAATTCTCGAACGAGGATGGGATAGTCAGTACGGTGGCATTTTCTACTTTTTAGATCGCATGGGCCACCCACCTCAACAATTAGAATGGAGCCAAAAACTTTGGTGGGTTCATCTAGAAGCATTGGTAGCCTTGCTCTTAGGTTATCGATTAACCCAGCGAGACGACTGTTGGCAATGGTACTGCACTGTTCATAACTATGCCTGGTCCCGATTTAATGATCCAGATAACGGTGAATGGTTTGGCTACCTAAATCGTCAGGGTGACATTTTGCTACCGTTAAAGGGTGGAAAGTGGAAAGGGTGTTTCCATGTACCAAGAGCGCTTTATCTAGGCTGGTGTCATACCCAAGCTATGGCCTAACGTTTTGTCTTATTTTTTACCCGCGATGGTGGTGGTCCCAAAAGTTCATTAGCACAAGTCATCCACTGCTCTGTTTGCTGACGCAGCAACTCCTCATCCACACCTTCAAAGGAAAAATCCTTTTCTAGCTGTTGCCAAAATTCTGAATCTTGGTCGCGACTGGCACGACGAGATAAATCATTGGCAGATTTGTTCAAAGCCATAAAATTCCTTGATTAGCTGAATAGGTATTGGGTACTCAACCATTTTCAAGGTGCCCAATTATACTCAGCTTTTCAGGATACTTAGGAAAATCAAGTAATCTTGACGACAAACCAAATCACAGAAACACGTGGTTTGACCAGGAATGTCCTTATTTAACTACATTCTGGTGTTATAGTTCCGTGAATATGGCTACCAATGCAAATTATTTACGTCGTCAGTAACTGTTAGAGCGCCCAGCTTCAACCTCTAAACCTAGAACTAAGTTGTAAGTCGCGTCATTATCAACCTAAAGAATGACTAGCAATAACCTAAATTAATGTGACACTCTTAGTGATTACGGTAGGTGTCACAGTAGTTAGTAATTGCACCTGAAACTAGATCTATAATGTCGCTATACGTGTTTTCCTTGGTTTACTTAGAGCACATTATTACGTTTCATTCTCAGTAAGGTAACTCTACTGGAGGAACGATATTCCAGCTTTGATTGCGGCTGAACAGCTTCTGAATAGCGTTAACTATTAATAAATTTGCACGTAAATAGTACAATTGAACTAATTTATGATACCATCTCCCAATGGTTGTACTCCGACACAAGTCGTTTAGGTAACGTTGATTTGTTTATCTATTTCATTCATAGGGCTTCATTTACTTCATTTATGGTGAATGTCCCTTAATGGGTTTAGTCTCGAGATAAGACAGAAAGTTGTTCAAATAACTACAGAATTTTCCTTGATTCACCCCTACACTCTGGAGTCAACTAACTTTACTAAAGGGGTGGTTATAGAGCATTGGTGAGTGAGTGTAGAAAATTAGTTATTGTCGATATCCATAGTTCGGTTATTGCCCAAGGAAAACCCCACCTAAGCACTTGAAAGCCTGCGTCATACTAGCAATGTAGAGATTGTCGTTTACCCCTTCTTCTCTCAGGTGGCTCTAATCTTAACCTATGTTGATTTCTCATTTATTCAACCTAAAGTAGGTACATGAAGATGTGTTTTATGAGAGTTATTTCATGGGTGTAATCAACACTATTCTTGGGAGTAAAATCAAACTCATAATGAATCCGACTTAAGTTAGTTTTTTTCAGAAATATGGGTACTATAGTTTGCCTAAACCTGGGCGTTAGAAACAAACGTTAGGGTGATTTCACCAAATTATAAGGATCCGATTTTATTGCGCTCTACGTATCACAAATACAGCTCATCATCCAACGATTCAAACCAGGGTTAAGGTTGAAACCCACTCCCTGCATCTGACACACTTTTTCCAGTGGAGGTCCATTAAAAGCTATGTCAAAGCTGAAAGCCCCAAAACGAACTTCCCAAGTTGCTTACAGCACTGATACTGTACGCACTTATCTCCAAGAGATTGGTCGTGTACCACTACTTACCCATGAAGAGGAAATTGTTTTGGGTAAGCAAGTACAGTGTTTGATGGCCTTGCAGGAAACCAAAGATAAATTAGATGAAGAATTAGGTCACGATGCTAGCCGGGCAGAGTGGGCGCAAATGGCTGGTATTTCTGAAACTGAATTGGCTCAGAAACTGCAGCATGGTCAGCGAGCAAAACGTAAGATGATCGAGGCCAATTTGCGGCTTGTGGTGGCTGTAGCTAAAAAATATCAGAAGCGCAATCTAGAGTTTCTTGATTTGATTCAAGAAGGAACCCTAGGCTTAGAGCGCGGTGTGGAAAAGTTTGACCCCATGAAGGGATATAAGTTTTCTACCTATGCCTACTGGTGGATTCGTCAGGCGATTACTCGTGCCATTGCTCAGCAGTCACGCACCATTCGTCTACCTATCCATATCACTGAGAAGCTCAACAAAATTAAGCGTGAGCAACGTGTACTTGCCCAAAAGCTGGGTCGTAGTCCATCGGTTGTTGAAATTGGTCAGGAGTTAGATCTTTCACCTGAGCAAGTGCGGGAATATCTAACCATGTCCCGTCAGCCGATTTCTCTGGATGTTCGCATTGGTGACAATCAGGACACAGAGTTACAGGAACTATTGGAGGACGACACCGTATCTCCTGAGGATTACACCGTTCAGCAGTCGCTCCGGCAAGATATTCGAAATATGTTGACAGAGCTGACGCCTCAGCAAAAAGAGGTCATCAATCTCCGTTTTGGTCTGATAGATGGCACCCAACTGTCTTTGGCCAAGGTAGGTCAGCGCATGGGTATTAGCCGTGAGCGTGTTCGCCAGCTAGAGCAGCAGGCGTTGAAACATCTTCGTCGCCGTAAGGCTACATTCCAAGGCTATTTGGCTGCTGGTTAAGGTTGGCTAATATAACATCAATATAGGCTTTCCCTGGACATCTAAACTAGGCTCCTGGCTTATAGTCAGGAGTTTTTTTGGTCATTCACAGGGGAATCTGAGTAGGGGCTTTTCACAAAGAGATAGTTCTACGATGGGCCTAACTGCTCTCCTACCTCCAGGCGTCCTCCATTGGCAAACGCCCAGCCAGACTGAGCTTTTTTACCGGCTGGTTGTAACTGATGGAGTAGTAAATAGCCGTCACCAGTACTGATGACGGGACCACGATTTTTCCAGATAGCTGCAATTTTGCCAGGGGCAGTAGGCTCTAAGTTAGCGTAGGCATCCTTGAGTGCCTGGTAGTCTTGAGGCAATTGGGACCAACCACCATCAAATAATGGAATGGTTTTGCTGATTTTAAGAGATTGCTGACGAAGTTGGGTGAGGCAGTTGGGATAAAAACCACGGACCTGATTGTGAATCTCTAGAGCTGAACGTTGCCAGTCAATGATGTAATCGTCTTTTTTGATTAGTGGCGCATAGGTAGCTTGATCATCGGTTTGAGGAATTGGTCGAATTGCCTGGCCATCAAGCTTATGTAGGGTACTCAACAGCAACTCAGCAGTTAGTTTAGACAACATTTCAGCAATGTGCCAGGCATCATCTAACAGCCCGATCGGGATAGTTTCTTTCAGTAGCATGGGACCAGTGTCCATGCCAGCGTCCATTAGCATTGTGGTTACACCGGTTTCAGATTCACCATTAAATAAACTCCATTGGATTGGAGCGGCTCCGCGATAGGTAGGTAAAATGGAACCATGGCCATTAATTGAGCCTAGCCGTGGCATATCTAAAATTTCTTGAGATAAAATTTGGCCGTAGGCAACCACGACAAACGCATCCGCTTGGGTGGAATGCAGAAAATTCAGGGTGTCGGTATCTTTTTTGATTTTTTGAGGTTGCCACACTGGAATACCTGCTTCAGTAGCCACGATTTTGACTGGAGAGGGGGTGACTTTACTGCCGCGACCACGACGTTTATCTGGCTGAGTGACAACGGCAACCACTTCAAAATCAGGATCCTTAATCAGACGAACAAGACTAGGTACTGCAAACTGTGGAGTACCAAAATAGACAATTTTCATTACAACAGGGCCACGCAATAGGTGAGTTGATTATCAGCATGCCCTTAACGGCGATCGAACGCAATTTCCAATAGGGCAAACATGCTGTAGGTCGCTAACGGCGATCGAACGCAATTTCCAATAGGGCAAACATGCTGTAGGTCGCTAACGGCGATCAATCGCAATTTCAATTCGACGATTGCGCTGACGAAATTGTGGCGTGCTGTTATCAGTAATGGGCCGACTCTGACCATAGCCGACGGTAACCCAGCGATGGTCTGGCAAGTTACCTGCTAGATAAGACCTCAGAGTATTGGCTTGCTGAAAAGCTAAAGCACGGCTTTGGGATGGTTCCAACTGGTCATCTGTGTGACTGCCAATCAGGATAGTCGCATTTTTGTATTGAGCTAGATC
>JAHQVZ010000148.1 GCA_019634055.1 Leptolyngbyaceae cyanobacterium MAG.088 | reverse complement strand
TGATGTTCTGTAAAGGAGGTTACAGATTTTAAACTTAACGCGATACTAGAGAACATACTTGCAGCGTAAGACACTAATGACCAATCGCCTTTCTGAGCTCATTTCTTCTCTCCAAGCATCTATCAGCATTCTAAATAAACAAGATATCCAAACCGCTGCCAACACCATCGGCCAATATGTCGAAACAGCCAACAAAAGTCTCATTCATCTAGGCGACGACTGCGCAGCTATCCCCGACGGCGACAGTTATCTTCTTTTAGCAGCTGAAGGCATCTGGCCCCAACTCGTCAACCAGGCCCCCTGGTTTGCTGGCTGGTGTGCCATCATGGTCAATATTTCTGATATCGCCGCCATGGGAGGCACCCCCATCGCCGTAGTCGATACCCTTTGGAGCCAATCTACAACTGCCAGCACCCCACTGTGGCAAGGAATGCAAGCAGCAGCCCAAGCTTATAACGTACCGATTGTTGGTGGTCATACCAACTGCCACAGCCCTTACAATGGTCTCGCCGTCGCCATTTTAGGCCGAGCCCAACAGCTGATCACTAGTTTTGACGCCTGCCCAGGTGATCACCTGGTGATGGTAGTAAATATGGCAGGCAGTTACTATGGCGACTACCCTTTCTGGAATGCAGCCACGACCGCAGAACCAGATCTGTTACAACAGCACATAGCCTTACTCCCTAAACTCGCAGAAAGCGGTTTATGCACAGCCGGCAAAGATATCAGTATGGGAGGCCTCGTCGGTACCACACTGATGCTGGCCGAAGCCTCAGGTGTAGGTGCCATTTTGAACTTAGATTTAATTCCGCATCCACCGAATGTCTCATGGCACAAGTGGCTCACCAGCTTTCCTAGTTTTGGCTTTCTACTCAGTAGCCCTCCAGGAAATCTAGCTAAAATACAAGCACTGTTTCAGCCCCATGGCTTAACCTGCAAAGCCGTTGGCAAAATCACCCCAGACTCCCAAGTCATCTTGCAACAGGCAGAAGAACAACAACTATTCTGGAATTTAAACCAATCCTTAACCGGATTCAAAAAATAATCTGAACACAGCCCTATCCCCATCCATTTTCCACTCTCCCCCTCTCCTCCGATTCTCTCTAACGCCTAATGTCCATGTCCCTCCGGATCGCTCTACTCACCTACTCCACCAAACCCCGTGGCAGTGTCATCCACACCCTAGAGTTAGCCGAGGCTCTCTTTCAGCTTGGGCACCAACCCTGCGTTTTCGCCCTCGACAAAGACGATCAAGGGTTTCACCGTCCCACTCCCTTCAAAACCTGTTCAGTCCCTGCCCTGCCCTGTGAACAAGGTATCGATCAGCTGATCCAACAACGCATTGGTGAATTTGTTCGCTTTTTTCAAACCCATCCACAAAAATACGACATTTACCATGCCCAAGACTGCCTCAGTGCCAATGCCCTAGCTATGCTCAAAGAACAGGGCCATATCCCCCATTTTGTGCGCACTGTTCACCACATCGAAGACTTTCAAAGCCCCTATCTGCGCAATTGTCAGGAGAAATCTATTTACCAGCCCGACCGCTGCCTATGTGTTAGCCATGTCTGGCAACAGGCCCTAGAGAAAGAGTATGGCATCTTGGCCCACCGGGTCATTAATGGTGTTAGCGATCGCTTTTCTGCTCAGCCCGATGGGTCAGAACCTTCTCTGGCCAAAGCCTATGGCATCTACGGAAAGCCGATTTATCTGACCGTAGGCGGCATCGAACCCCGCAAAAACTCCATTAATTTGCTTAAGGCGTTTTACCAGGTAACGCAACAACAACCCCAGGCTCAACTGGTGATTATAGGCGGGGCAACGCTCTTTGACTACCAGCCATATCGTCAACAGTTTATGGAACTAGTAGAGACCTATAACCTGGCAGATAGTTTGGTCTTACCTGGCGTAGTGCCCGATGCTCACTTACCCGCCCTCTATCGTCTGGCCGATGCGTTTGTGTTTCCGTCTGTACAAGAAGGGTGGGGTCTGGTGGTATTAGAAGCCATAGCGTCAGGATTGCCCGTCCTCACCTCTAACCAACCGCCGTTTACCGAATTTCTCTCGTCAACGTCAGCACTGTTAGTAAACCCTGACAATGTGAGTGAAATCGCCATTGCCATGCTCACCATCAATCAGGCTCACCAAAAGCTAATACAAAATAGCACCGCCATTATCGATAACTATCGCTGGGAGAAATCTGCTCAAATGCACCTGCAGCTATACCATCAGTTAGTAAGATAAGTTTGTATCTCACCACTCACGATTCACCTCCCCATGCCCGAAATTCGTTTCCATATCCAATGGCCCGATGGCCAACAAGAAAGCTGTTATTCGCCCTCTTTAGTCGTTAAAGAGTATTTTCAGGTGGGTGAAACCTACACCGTGACAGACTTTTTAAACCGCTCCCGCGAGTCTCTTCAAATCGCCAGCGACCGGGTAAAAGCAAAGTATGGCTTTCCCTGTGGCCTGGCCATGGGACAACTACAAAAAATAGAAGACACCGCCCAGGCTTATTTAACTGAACCTGAGAACCAAGTCACCGTTTTAAAATTTGAATAACGCCAATCAAGCATCCTAAAAGTAGACATAGGCAAAGAGTACGCTTCATCCCTTTACTCGTCACTAACCCCATCCCAAATTTTAGACTTGACAGACCACTACCTAATCTTTTTCAAGCTACTTTTTCTTTTTAGGGAACTGATTAATATGAGCAACACCGTAAAAAATTAATTCCTTATTGCGCATACGCACCTTATCAATGCGCAGCTGAGTGCCGTCTAGGGCAAATGAATCTAAATCTAATAACGCATTGACATGCTCAACGATGGCCTTACCCAAGGCAATATCCTTTTCAAGGCCATTACAGGTTACATCGATAAAAGCCAGCTTAGTACGGTCATAGACCTCAACGCGGGCACTCAGCGACACAAACTGAGGAGCAGCCGAACTACTGCCAAGACGAACCTGACTGGTCAGGCTAACGGTTTTATCATCATTTAGGCCCATCTCAGTATTACTGAAGTGCAACGGTTGGCCCTCAAATTCCATTCGCTGAAGCTTATCCACCACAAACGGTGTGTTAAAAGATTCCGTTAGATCTTCCTCAGTTAAAACGACACGCAAAGCCGCCTGGGTAGGCTGCTTCAGGCTTACTTGCCCTTTAAACACAGCCCCAAAGTCAATCGACACAGCCTGCACAAACAGCTCCATCGCCTTAATGCGCAGGCCGTTGTACATGAGCATGCTATGGCCGATAAAATCAAAGCCATCAATACTTCCCTGGAGCAGCTTGGCAACGGGCTCGGCTCGCACGGTCGCCTCTAACTTGCCCGTACGCTTAAACAGAGCTGCAATGGCAGTACTTACCGCCTTGCTGACTACCTGGTCACCGCCCTGTCCTGGAAATGGTAAATTGCCTAACACAAAGGATGTCATTCCTGTTCAGTGAGCGATTTCAATGGCCACTACAGCCGAAATCAAATAATGTGGCCAGACCTATTATGTACTTTTTTTAAGAAATGTAACTAGGGGGTAACGATACTTTTCGCTTATGAATTGGATTGAATTGCCAATGGGATTGTAATGCAGCGTCTGTACAATCGTTTCGGACAATCGTAGAGAATCAGATATATCAGCTGAGCGTTTACGTCAAAATATGGGTGCCATATCGTCAAAACAGTCACAGAAAAAGGGTTCCAGGTTCGTCACTATGGCCAGGCCAGGATTCTCTAAAGATAGAATTTTAACGAACTGATTGATTGTAGCGAATCAAAATAGCTATGGGGTCAACGAAGGATAATAAATTATTGGGTCACTATCCGCGCGGTTGTACCTTTTCCCAGACAGATTGGGATGCGATCGCACCTTTTTGGTTTCCCATTGCCTTTAGCCACCATGTCACCGACAGTCCCGTCGCCGCTACATTACTAGACCAACGTCTAGTAATTTGGCGCACCAGCCAGGGCGTTTCCGTCGCCAACGACCTCTGCCTCCATCGCGGGGTGCCCATGAGCATGGGCCATGTGGCCAACGATCAGCTGATTTGCAAATACCACGGCTTTCACTACGATGCCAGCGGAGCCTGTACCCTAATTCCCGCCAACCCCCAGGCCAGCATCCCCGCCCGGCTCTGTCTGAAAACCTACCCGGTTCGCGAAGCCTATGGTCTGGTGTGGACCACCCTCACTGGCGATGGCAGCGATGCCAACTTACCCCAGCTACCCGAATGGGACAGTCCCGACTATCAGCCAATTTTGCCCGACAGTATCGATATCAATGCCGCCGTCGGTCGTCAGATGGAAGGCTTTCTCGACGTCGCCCATTTTGCCTGGGTCCACCATCAAGCCTTTGCCAGTCGTGATAATCCAGAGGTGCCGCCCTACACGGTGACTCCTACCCCCCATGGCCTCCGGGCAGAATACCTGAGCAACGTCAGCAATTTTCCCAAAGAAATCCAGCATCGAGCCCCAGCAAATTTTCAATGGCTGCGGGTCTTCGATGTATTTCTACCCTTTGCCGCCATTTTGCGAGTCCATTTTCCAGCAGAAGGCCGACTCTGCATCTTGAACGCGCCATCCCCAATCTCGGCCCGCAAGACCCGGTTATTTTCGCCCCTATGTCGCAATTTTGACCAAGACCAACCCCTGGAGCCGGTCTATGAATTTAACCGGCAAATTTTTACCGAAGATCAAGAAGTCGTAGAAGCCCAGTATCCAGAAGACTTGCCCCTAGATTTACGCACCGAATGCCACATCGAAGCAGACAAAACATCCATCGCCTACCGTAAAGGCCTAACAAAACTAGGCTTAAGCAAGATTTATACCGCTTAGGCCATTGCTGACAAAGAAGCTACCAGGTCCCAAGCCCCCAAAGCCCCAATCCTGACATATTCGCAACTAACGACATCCCACTTTCGCAGGGTGGGTGTCCCTGCCACTCGCCAATACTACATCCGTGTTGCTTAAAACCGGCTCAAAGAACATTTTTGTGTCCAGAGTGTTGAGTCTCTGCCACAAGCACGTCTGACCAGCAAAGTAGATACCTTATCTTTTACGGTGCAGAGCATTATGGGTCGCAGCGCAACCACCTCACCGACCAGCTATATCAATGGTTATAGCCTTTAAAAAACACTCTCTTGTGCGAGGGTTCTGGGGACGTTGAGGGGAATGCACATAAATAAAATCCCAATCACAGAATATGTCGTAGGACGTCCTCCCCTTCGTAAGACTACCGTGTATACATAAGTCAGAGAGAATAGCTAAACCTCTTCATTTTCACGGTTTCAGAATTGTCTGACAAGGGTTCCCCTTCGTAAGGGGAACCGTCAGGGAGGGGTCTGGATAACCTGCGCTAACGACCGAAGACCCCTCCGTTG
>JAHQVZ010000147.1 GCA_019634055.1 Leptolyngbyaceae cyanobacterium MAG.088 | reverse complement strand
ACATTGATCTGCATCATGCCAGAGGAAAATGTGGCAGGCCCCAGCACGTTGAGGACATCTTTAACCGCTGGATCTTGCAGGTTGAACCGCAGACGCAATCGTCCCAGTCCCTGTTGCCAAAGCACAGGTACCTGTACCAGCCATTGTAAAACTGCGCCGGCCAGGGTACCGATGGCCAGGGCCGCACCGCCCACCAGGGCATAGCGGGGCTCGGCAATTTTGTCACCCAGGGTAAAAAATACGACCCCTAAGGACACAATCACGGCACTGCTAGAAAACAGGGGGCTAATGGACGGTAGCCAGTAATGGTCTGCCGCATTCAGGGTGCCAAAGCCAATGCCAATTAGACCGGCAAACATGGCCATGGGGGCCATAATTCGTAGCTGTAAAATGGCAATGTCGCGGGTGATGGCTCCAGCTTCTGTATTTTCGCTCAGACGATTGCCCAGGATGCCGATAATGGAGGGCGCAAAAATAACAATGGCCAGGGTGACCAACAACAGGCCAATGCCCACCAATGTGGTGATGGTTTCTACCAGGGGCGCAATCTCATCTTTTTTACGGTTGGCGACACCGCGCACAATGGCACTATGAAACGGGCCATTGATGCCCCCTAACAGCACCAGCAAAAAGCCGGGGATGGCATAGGCCAAACCGTAAGCATCGGCTACTGGGCCGACGGCAAAGGTGGCCGCAATTGCCTGGGTTCTTACCAGGCCAAAGACTTTACTAATTAGGGTTGCGATCGCAACAATGCCAGCAATGCCAGCTAAAGAACGTTTGGTCACTGGAGCCTCAACACTGAATAATCAACTATGGCGTGTTGTGGAGCCAATCACAAACAGATGGATCACAAGCAATAAACCTATAGGCCGCTATAGCCAAAGGAACGGAATGAGGAAATCTACGACAGCATTCAAGTCGGCATGTATACAGATGACCGACAACATAATTTCCCAATGACGATTCTTCCACTAACGACTACTGGCATCGACATTCTAATAACGTCAAACACCTAGGAGAAGAACAAACTGTGCCGAAGGTAAAACCACCCTGTCCCTCTATCAGTTTGCATTCCGTAATTTCACAGGAATTAGAGAGTATCAAGTTTCGCACCACAGTTCAATACGTATTTTTGCGATAATATCTTTTTCCAACGAAAAAAAAGGTATTTTAAAGATTTTGATGCCCGAAACATCACCTGTACAGCGTTGTCAACCGCTTTCTTCGCTGGTCCAAACAACTCGCCTTGTTCATCAAAATTTAGGTTCTTTATGCACCCAACTACGGTTTACACGTTCCCGCCCCTGCTAGAAGGCACCCTGATCAAACGCTACAAGCGTTTCATGGCCGACATTGAACTGGCGTCAGGGGAAATTATTACCGCCCACTGCCCCAATACAGGCCCCATGACAGGTGTGTGTCATGTTAACGGTCGCGTGATGGTGTCTAAAAGTGATAATCCCAAGCGTAAGCTGGCCTATACCTGGGAACTGGCGGAGGTGATTGATAACGGACCAACCTGGGTCGGTGTGAATACGGCCTTACCCAATCGGGTTATTCAAGCGGCCCTTGAAGCCAACATTTTTGAGCAGTTGGGTGCTTACGCCACAGTTAAACGCGAAGTCCCCTATGGCACGAAGAGTCGCATTGATTTTTTGCTTACCACCGACGAACGACCTATCTATATAGAAGTGAAAAATTCTACCTGGGCCCAGGGACGTCTTTGCTTATTTCCAGATACAGTGACCACCCGAGGGCAAAAGCATTTACGGGAACTGAGCGATCTTATCCCCGATGCCCGTGCCGTGATGCTGTACTTCATCAATCGTGGCGATTGTGATCAATTTGCCCCTGGAGACAGCGCCGACCCCGACTATGGTCAGTTACTCAGGCAGGCAATCTCAACCGGTGTGGAAGTGTTGCCCTGCCGCTTTGATATTTCCCCCACTGAAATTAAATATATGGGCCAGGCCCAGATGGTGCTTTAGGGTAGAACGTTTGCTTATATGGCCGAGTAGTTTTCATGCACTACTCCAAGGCTTTTACGTAATCAATAGTGATGTTTTATACGTAGCTTTTGTAGTATTAGACACCGTTTTCTGAAAAACGTGATTCTTATTTTTCCTCGAACTTTTCCCCACAGAATCCACAAGTTTTCCACAGGCGAATATGGGTTTTCCACAAGTTTTCCACAGGCTAAAACGAAGAATAGACCGTTAGCCTCATTCTGTGGATAGTGATAAGCAGACTGTTAATTATGAGAAAGGGTCACTCAAACATAAACTGATGTTACAAAAAAGACCTGAAACCCTATTTTCTTCGTTGCTATTGCTTTGCTAGCCGTAGAGCTAGAACTCATATTGGCGTTGACAAGACCGCGCACTATTTGCAGAATTATCTGACCACCACCGGTTATCCCGTTTCCAAAGACGTCTTTGCCGACAAAGGGCCAATGGGAGTTAGGGTTTCCGGCTGTCCCACTACGGTTCCATTTCCTCAATTCTCAGAGTGGAAGTGCTGCAACTAGTGAGGTTTTCTCATCCATGAAAGTTACTGTTAGTATCCTGGCGGGGATTCCTGAAGAACTCCATGAATCACTCAAAGGGTATTTAGAAAATCATCCTGCATGGGATCAAGATCGGGTATTTTCGGCAGCGCTGTCATTGTTCCTTTTACAAAACGGTGACAACGATCGTCGCACCTCCAGAGCTTATTTAGATGCCTTGTTTAACTATGCTGCTTAGGGACTAGTAGACTGTCAAACTTAAATATTCGGATTAGGATCGTGACTAGTGATTGGTGAATAGTGAATGGTGTTTCAAGTATGAAAGCTGCATTGCTAAGAAACACCTCTACCCGAAAATTAAAACTTGACGCAATACTAGTGCTGTGTCAAAGCTAAAAATGGGGATTCTGCCTTGATGATGATTATGAGTAAAGGGTAAAGAGTAGATCTTCATCCCTTTTGACTCTTCACTCTTCACTAACCTTATCCTAAATCTTAGTCTTGACGGACCACTCGTTAAGTTAATTGGAGAGGGCTGATTCATTTTTATTGCAATTTCCCCCTACTGGAAAATTATCCAAACAAAAGGATACGTCTCCAGTAGAGGGAAAATTTTAGATAACTTAAATGTTTTGATGGCTTACTGAGCGCTGGGATCAACGCACAGATTTAATAAGTTTCAGCCACTAAAAATCAGACGTATTAGACTGTATAACAACTAACAAAAACTGTTGGTTCACATCAGGTTAGTCGTTGTCCCTTAACGCTTTGAAGGACTTCTATCGTCCTTGCTAATCTGTCATAAGATATATTCGAAGTCTTCTTTGAGGGTAATTCTGAGAGCCTAAGGCTCTTGCTTCCTTGCGGTCTAGGAGTCTTGGGTATATTAGTATCATGCCAATCACCTTTTAGCTCTTATCCATGGCTGAGCCCTCTGTCCAATCCATTACGCGTTATTCCGTTAGTAAAGCAGCTCAAGACTTAAAAACCGTTTTTCAGCAAATTACTGACCGGAGCTGCCCCTATGATTACAATTTTCACATGCATACCCATTGCTCTGATGGGAAGCTTAGTCCTGGTGAGTTAATGGAGCAAGCTGTTAATTTGCAGCTAAAGGGGTTGGCAATTACCGATCACCATTCGATTAGAGGATACCAGCAGGCCTGCCAATGGTTAGAGAATTGGCGCTGGAAGCATCCGTCAAGTTGGTCTTCCAATGGTAAGCGAGGGAAATTACCCAGGCTTTGGTGTGGCGTAGAAATCACCTCTAAATTGCTAGAGGTGGATGTTCATATTTTGGGGTATGCCTTTAACCCAAAGCATTCTGCCATTAAGGATTATCTGCAAGGGGGAGCTCCCACCGGAGAAAACAGGTGTGCTCAACATGTCATTGAGGCAATTCAATCCGCTGGAGGAGTAGCGGTCTTAGCCCATCCGGTCAGGTATCGCCGTTCGCCTGAAGAGCTAATTCCGGCTGCAGCTGCCTTAGGTATCGATGGTGTCGAAACATATTACGCCTACGACCACCCTGCAGAATGGCGACCCACGCCTCAAAAGACAGAGCGTGTTCAAGCATTAGCCCATGCCTATGATCTGCTTAGCACCTGTGGTACAGATAGCCATGGCTTGACCCTGGTGCGTCGGATTTAGGCTGCTCCCTTCCCACACCCTATGCTGCGTATTGAGCAATATGGCGGCTATTCTGCGGTATCTGTTTCTTCAGAATTGCGTACCGTCTCTAAAATCTCCTCAGGGTTTGTACAGGTCTCGCTATCGTAGTTCACAACAATCTCGAAGGGGTAGCGAACTGGCCCTTCTGTCTCAGGAAAATCGCTACTCATTAATGTTTCTAAAGCAGCTTGGTTGAGGTGGTCATAGCCCGTACTGCGTAAAACAGTGGGGGCACTCGGTGTGCCATTTGGGGCGACTAAAACACCAATTTCTCCATTGTTAGGAGGTGTTTGGGTACATAGGCCGAAGTCTGTCTCCAGCAATAACTCTCCCGTTTCCGCCGTTTCCACTGGCAGCTCATTATCGTCCTCTGGCTGCTGAGCTTGCCAGGCTTCATAGTTGGCGGCTACTTCGTCATCGCTGGTATTCACCGCATCATACTGAAATTTAGCCATGAGTCTCTCCAATCGGGAGGGCTCGTCCGTGGGCTCTAGGTTGGCCGCCAGTTCTTCTGTATTTTCTGTGCCGTCAGGGGGCAGCTCCGATTCGTCAGGTAGTTCGGGCAGCCCTTCGGCGGGTTCCTGGTTAGGTGGTTCGGGTATTCCTTCGGCGTTTGCAGCTTGTTCTTCAGCTAGCTGGCGTTCAAGTTCTAATTGCCGAGCCAGAGTGTCGTCGTTAGTACTATCGGTGCCAAAAAAGCCAGCGGGCGGCTGAGGAATGTTATCGGGAATAACCGTTGTCCGGTCATTACTACTGCGGTCAGATCTAGAGGGGGTATTTCTGATGGAAAGACTTGGCGAGTTGGTAGTGTATGGATTTCGGAATATATTGTTACGTCTTAATTGGCTGGGAGGGGTAAACGATGGGGTACTGAGACGATTGTTGGAGCGATTAAAAATACTACTAGAACGATTGAATGTGCTGGCATTGGGCAGAGCATTAATCGAAGGCCGTGGCGGCGTATTTGGGGTGATATTGGCAATTGCCGTTGAGGGCTGAGGGCGATTGAAATTGGGTAGCCGCCCTTGCTCTGCTGAGGAGAGGGTAACGAGGGGAACGGTGCGGGGTTCATTGGGGCCTTCTTCTTCAGTAAAGGCCGCGAATGACGCCGAGGAAAAACGTGGAATGGCTGCAAACAAGACAGCGTGGAAGCTTAACGATGCGATCGCGGCAACACCATACGGACTGGTTACGATTCCCTTGATTATTCTGAAGATGTTTTTCGCTGGAGATTTAGGCTGGGGAGTTGGCTCAGAGGGGTTAGACATGGCACATTGATGGCACTATTCCCAAGTGCACGTGAACACTGGGTAAATCAGCAAAGAAACCTAAGGGAATCTAAAGATCTAATTCATTAGTTCAGGATAGACAATTTAGGGCAAAGTTGTATCATCAATGGCCAATTGAAAACGCGACACCCTTAAGAGGGCTGCAAGCCACTGGAGGGTTTATCCTGGGCGCTCGCTGGTTTCGTAGCGTTGTCGAGGCCGCTATCATCATTGGGCTGTGCTGCTGGTGATGAACTGGCAGTCGGTTCCGCTGAAGCAGGTAACGTGTCTGTCACCAGGCGACCCGTGCGCTTCCCCCCCGATAGCCGCTTTAGTAGTTGTGGCGTAGGGTCATGCATTAAGTAGGTGACCGTATCCCCTGGTTGCCAGGTACCCTGACCCAATATGACATAGAGCTTGCCATTACGCTGCAGGGTAATGGGTAGTAGATCGCCACTGGCAATCAGGTTATTGAGTTTTTCTTGCTGTTTTTCAAATTCCTCCGCCTGTAGTTGAGTCGTTTTTAATTAGGCGGCATCATCTTTGAGGTAGGTGTTCCAGGTTTTAATGGCTAGAGGCGTGGGGGTTACCTTGCTCCCTTTGCCATTGGGTTTAGGCTCTGCCTCTTTATCACTCCGTGGCAGTATTGCTAACACACGCGGGGGTTGAAACTCTTCGGCCGCTCGCTCAGCAACCACAGAGTTGACTTCGCCATTGGTGGTCAAGGCTAAAAATGTGCCAATGGAACTGAGACCGGCTTCATCTAATAATTCTGCATCCAGGGCGCTGCTCAAATAAACGCGTAGGCCGTCTTGTCTAGCCAGTTCGCAGGCTTCTTCATCCGTGTCAAACATGACCACCGATTCACCCTGTTGGTTAAATAGTTGGCCTACTAATCGCCCTACAGGGTTACAGCCAACGATCACTACCCCGGTGGCATCGGCCTGGGTAATGCCCAGAAACTTAGCCACACTGCGGGCCGTTAACCCCTGGATAAAGACCGTCATAATGATGGTTAAAAACACCAGAGCTTTAATAGAGTCGCCACCGTTAATGCCCCGATCGGTCAGTAAGATGGCAAACAATGAGGCGACTGAGGCGGAAACAATACCTCGTGGGGCAATCCAACTGAGAAAAATTTTCTGTCGCCAGTTGAGATCGCTATTTAGCGTACAGGCATAAATATTCAGGGGACGCACCACCAGCATGAGTGCCAATACGGTAAACACTGAGCCCAGCCCCAGGGCAAACACACTGGCAATAGACAGATCTGCTGCCAGCAAAATAAACAGTACTGAGACCGAAAATACCGTCAGCTGACCTTTGAACCGTCGTAGTAAGCGTTCATCGGGAACAGATAGGGCTCTTAAGACGAGACCAGCGGTCACAGTCGCCATTAAACCCGATTCGCTCCGTACTTCCTGGGCTAGACCAAACAAGCCCCAAACGCTGGCCAGTACCACCAGGTTACGCAATTCTTCAGATAGAAAGTCTGCTCGTTTAAGAAATTGACCTAGAAGGGCTCCACCAATGCCGCCAATGACTGCGCCAATACTCAACCGTTGGGCCAGCCCCCCCACAATAAACCCCACATCGGTGTCACCGTTGAGCAAAATATCGAGTACGACGACGGCTAAGATTGCGCCTACTGGATCGATCAATACCCCTTCGCCTTCCAGAATAGTGGCGACTTTTTTTTCTACCTGTACCTGACGCAGCAGTGGCGTGATCACCGTCGGGCCTGTTACCACCACCAGAGAACCGTAGAGAAACGCCAATGGCCAGGGAAATTCACCAAACCAGTGGGCCGCCATACCCCCACCTAGCAAGGTAATAAAGGTGCCAATGGTAATTAAGTTACGTAAGCTGCCAGACACCTGGCCTAATTCTTTTAGCTCTAGGTTGAGGCCGCCCTCAAATAAAATCAGAGCAACGCATAGGGATACGATTACCTCTAACCCAGTCCCCAATACTTTGGGGTCTATGATGCCGAGGGTATCAGGGCCTAACACCACCCCAAAACTGAGTAGAAAGATAATGCTGGGTAACCGCAAATACTCAGCGACAACCTGGGCTGTGATACCAGCGAGGACTGCTAATACGATTTGCAGGGTGATATCAAACGGGGAGGCCATCGGCTAGGTTCTAGCGGCTGCCTTATAGGCAAAGCCTAGACAATAAAGCTGCGACGGGCAAATTACGGCGATAGCTTGTACAAACCCCATACAGCATTCAAATCCTTAATCTAACATCTAATGCCTGGGTAAATGCTTCAGAATTCGTGGCATGTATAAGCCAATGTTCTGATGCATGCGGACATTGGTGAGGGGGTGAGATGCGTTACTTAAGGCGTTTAGGTATATCTATTGTTTTGATTAATACTTGATAGCCGCCGTCAGTATTCAACTTAAGTTCAAAAAAAAGGGTGGAGCAAATCCACCCAAATCACAGGAGTTATAAGGAGATACGACAATCCGACCGCAGGCAGCGTATACCAAGGTCGAATGTCATGTTGGGGAAAATAGCATTAACAGGTAAAAAATGTAGAAAAGTTACATTAACTCGCTGCTAATAACTTGTATCCCACGCATATATATTACTGGGAGTTTTTTGAAAACGGTAAGTTTACGGGCAAAGCTGTAAGGTTTTTTTTTCAATAGATAGTATTGAAGACAAACAACGTTACAGTCTGTATCAACTCTAAAGCCGATCTTAACAATTGCTTGCATACCTAAAAGTAGTGGCTATTTTGGGTTTAAATACCCTCCTTCAAAGCAAGTGCTGCGCTATCGCAATTTCTTTAAAGGTCGAGCCCTGGGCTCCCACAAATTGGTTCAGAAAGTAGATTTGCATGAAGTCTACCCCTGTCCCGCTTGCCGACATCGTGGCAAGATTCGGGAGATTACTCTGACTGAGGCGTTTGGTTGCGATCGCTGTCAGCAAATCTATGTCATAAGAGATGGAGGCTTTAGCCTAGAGCAGTTGTCTGGGGCCCATCCCTATCGTCGTCTTTGGCGGTGGACGGGGTATCAATGGAAGCAATACAGCAAACTACCAGCATCCGGTTGGTTAGGGCTGCTGGTAGTGATTGCTATTTTGTTAGCCATTTCAGGCTTTTGGTTCCTGCTATCCACCTCTTTTCGGATTTTGGCCGTTTTGCTAGTGGGTTTAGCAGGCGGTGCTTTTCTGACGTCGCGGCGCTAGGTCATTAACGTCGCTTGCATATCTTCTTGTTTCGGCAACTTTACTTTGGTTGCCAGTCTCAGTACAGAGAGCGCCTGAATGGTCATCCAGGTGATATCAATTTCCCACCACTTCAGACCATGTCGTGCTGAGAACTGAAACGCATGATGATTATTGTGCCAGCCTTCTCCGTAAGTGACTAAGGCAACCCACCAGCAATTCGTAGAATAATCACCAGCTTCGTAGGTTTGATAACCAAACTTATGGGTGGCACTATTCACAAACCAGGTGCAATGGTAAACCACCACCAATCGTACAAAAATACCCCAAATCACAAAGGACCAGTCACCAATCGCATAGAGCAATAGGCCTAAAACAATCTGCATGAGCAAAAAGTAGTTTTCGCAAAACAGATAAAACGGATCGTTGGCAATATCCTTCGTTAAGCGTGGCACTGCCCCATCAGCCGGGACTTCATGAAAAATCCAGCCCATGTGGCTCCACCAAAATCCTTTGGTAGAACTGTGATGGTCGATGGGCTGATCAGAATGGACGTGATGATGGCGATGTAGGCCAATCCACTCAATCGGACCATGCTGACACGCTAGACTGCCGCAGAAAACAAAAAAATATTCCAACCACTTAGGCACGGTAAAGCTGCGGTGCGCTACCAGACGATGCCACCCCAATGTAATGCCCAGGCAACCTGTCACCCAATGTAAAAAGAGAGCAACACCAATAGCACTCCAACTAAAATTTGCAGGTAAAAATGCTAGTAAAGCAATGATATGTACAGCCACCATAAAGACGGCTGTAGGCCAATTAATAGGGGGCTTTTGAAAGTTTGCAACAGTCATGTATAAAATCTCAGCGTTAACGTAGGGGCCAACTTGCGTCACAATTAGAGCCCGCGTCATTAGCCCAGGAAAGCGAGTGAATAGCCTGAAGACACTACATCCGTCAGAACAAGCACTATTTTCGATTTTTTACGCAATTGACGCCCAGGTCAAGGTAAATATTTCTAGAGTATTGGCAGCTTTTCGAAAAAACAAGGTAGGGACTCACCATT
The DNA here is from genome assembly GCA_019634055.1 of Leptolyngbyaceae cyanobacterium MAG.088. Taxonomy (GTDB): domain Bacteria; phylum Cyanobacteriota; class Cyanobacteriia; order Phormidesmidales; family Phormidesmidaceae; genus Leptothoe. The sequence goes on along the minus strand of JAHQVZ010000147.1, from coordinate 5,778 downwards.
TTTCAGGGGTTTCAGGGTATGGCCACGATGATTTAGGTCGCCAAACCTTGGACCAAGTCTTTGCGACATTGGTAGACGCTGAGGCCGCGGCGGTGCGAATTCAGTTTGTGTCAGGTACCCATGCCATTACCTGTGCTTTGTTTGGCGTACTGCGACCTGGAGATGAATTGTTAGCCGTGACTGGGGCTCCCTATGACACCCTGGAAGAGGTGATCGGTGTGCGAGGAAACGGTCAAGGCTCACTCAAAGACTTTGGCATTAGCTATCGAGAGCTTTCTCTCACCACTAAAAATACTGTAGATTGGGCTGGCTTGGCCCAGGCAATTAGGCCCCAAACAAAAATGGTGCTGATTCAGCGCTCTTGTGGGTATAGCTGGCGATCTAGTTTAACCGTGGATGAGATTGGCCAAATTGTTCGCTCTGTAAAAGCCCAAAATCCAGATACCGTTTGCTTTGTCGATAATTGCTACGGTGAGTTTGTCGAATCCCGTGAACCAACGGCTGTAGGCGCAGATCTAATGGCGGGTTCCCTAATTAAAAATCCGGGGGGCACCATTGTGACGACAGGGGGGTATGTGGCAGGACGTGCCGACCTGGTGGAGTCAGCAACCTGTCGTTTGACCTCACCCGGCATTGGCAGTTCTGGTGGGTCTAGCTTGAGTCAAAATCGGTTACTGTTTCAGGGGCTATTTTTAGCACCACAAATGGTGGGTGAAGCACTAAAAGGTAATTATTTGTTGGCCAACACCTTTAGTCAGTTGGGCTATGCCGTTAACCCGGCCATCGATGCCCCGCAGCGAGATGTGATTCAAGCAATTCGTCTGGAAGACCCTAATAAATTGGTGGCTTTTTGTCGGGCAATTCAGCAAAATTCGCCCGTGGAAGCTTATGTGGAACCGGTGCCCGCAGGCATGCCGGGCTATGACAGCCAGCTGGTAATGGCTGGAGGTACCTTTATTGATGGCAGTACGTCAGAACTGTCGGCAGATGGACCGCTGCGTGCCCCCTATGTGGTCTATTGCCAGGGAGGCACCCATTGGACCCATGTGGCATTAGCCGCCGAAGCTGCCGCTAATGCAATTGGTCCTGCATGAATGGGCAATGGGCAATGGGCACAAATATTTGCCCGGTAATGGCTAAGTAAATTGTTAAAATAGTTACATACCATTACCCACCAGCGCCCCAGATGATTACCGTTGCACTACCCAAGGGTTCGTTGCTTAAAGATACTATCCGTATGTTGCAAGGGGCTGGCCTAGATTTCAGCGGCTTTTTAGACAGCAGCAATCGCCAGTTGCAAATTGTTGAAAGTACGGGTCGCGCGAAGGGATTACTCGTTCGAGCTCAAGATGTACCGGTTTATGTTGAATATGGCCAGGCTCAGTTGGGCATTGTGGGCTATGACGTGCTCTACGAAAAAGAGCCCAATGTGGCCCAACTGGCTGATTTAGGATTTGGTTACTGTCGGTTTTCTGTGGCTGTAAAAAAAGATGGCCCCTACCGCTCTGCCCTCGACTTGCCCCCTCACTGTCGCGTTGCGTCTAAGTTTGTCAACACCGCCCGTCGTTATTTTCAAGGCATTGACCTGCCAGTAGAGATTATTCCCCTCTACGGCTCTGTCGAATTAGGCCCAATTACAGGCATGTCCGAGGCTATTGTTGACCTGGTTTCCACTGGCCGCACCCTAAAAGAAAACGATCTGATCGAGTTAGAAGTTCTCTTTGAAAGTACAGCCCGTCTCGTGGCCCATCCCCTCAGCTACCGCTTGAATGTAGATCATCTCAGCGAATACGTTGATTTGATCCGTCAGCAGGTGATGGTGGCAGCCTAAAGAAATCCAGGATTGTCATAAATCAGGGGAAGATAATTCTGACGTTTAAGTTTCAAGTTGTGAATTGTCTCCTCAACAATATGTGATGCCAGGTAGCGCATTTCCCCCTATGAGCTACTTGTTTTAGCGTTCACTCAATTCAGGTTGGTAGATAAAAGCCCTGGCTAAACTAATTCAAAACTAAGCATTCAAAATTAAGAACTTAAACCCTCAGCACTCAACACCCAAAACTCTCTTTTTCTCATGGCTTCTCCATCAGTTAATGCCCCAAAGCAAGGGTCAACCTATGACTGGCAACTGTTTAAACGGTTGCTTCCCTATATTCTTCAAGAGAAACGGCATCTTGTTTTACCGTTGTTGCTGCTGATTCCATTGGCGTTTGCCCAGGCACTGCAGCCAGTGCTGATTGGTCAGGCGATTTCGGTGATTGGTCAAGAGTCAGGAGCCTGGGATTTTCTGGCGAGTCGGCCTTTGCAAGAGGCGTTGAATATCCTAATTTGGCTGTTGTTATTGTGCATTGGTATTCGGTTAGCCTTAGATGGCTGGCAGAGTTTTTTAGTGCAAAAGGTAGGGCAAGATATTACCCGAAATATTCGGAATGACATGTTTGATCATGTCATGGCCCTATCGATGCGATTTTTTGATCGTACCCCTGTTGGTAAACTCATTACTCGATTGACCAGTGATGTGAATGCGTTAGGAGATGTTTTTTCTACTGGGGCGATTGGCATTTTTAGCGACATGTTTTCCATTGTGATATCGGGGATTACCATGTTGCTAATTGACTGGCGGTTGGGGCTGTTGCTGATATTTTTGCTGATTCCCGTAACGGCAATTATTATTTACTTTCAGCAGCAATATCGCATTGCCAACTACCAGGCCCGTGAGGAGCTATCAGTACTGAACTCTGACCTGCAAGAGAATATTGCCGGAATTGAGGTAGTGCAGCTGTTTCGGCGAGAAAAGTTTAATGCCGAGCTCTTTCGTACTACTAACGAACGATATATTACCGCTGTAGATCGGACGATCTTTAATGACTCGGCGGTGTCGGCTACGCTAGAGTGGATTGCACTGGTGGCAATTGCCAGTGTCCTCGGCGGTGGTGGCTGGCTGGTTCTGGGCGAGAATATGGAAATTGGTACGCTGACCACATTTATCTTGTTTGCCCAGCGTTTATTTGAACCATTGCGTCAGTTTGCCGATAAGTTCACAGCTATTCAGGCAGGTTTTACGGCTGTTGAGCGTTTAAATGATTTGCTAGATGAACCAATCGACATTAAAGACATTGAAGACCCCGCAGTGTTACCGGAGCCAACAGATGAACGCGGTAACGTGCTCCCTGGAGAGATTCGGTTTGACCATGTGTCCTTTGGCTATAAGGACGATGAACATGTGCTCAACGATTTAGACTTCACCATTCGTCCCGGTGAGAAAGTGGCCCTAGTAGGACCGACCGGTGCGGGTAAAAGTTCAATTATTCGGCTGTTGTGTCGTTTGTACGAAGTCAACGAAGGACAAATTTTGTTAGACGGCGTTGATATTCGTGACCTGGCTCAAGAAGACTTGCGTAAACGCATGGCGATTATTTTGCAAGATGGGTTTCTCTTTTCTGGGGATGTGAGTAGCAACATTAGCTTAGGCGAAACCTATACCCCAGCCCAGATTCGCCATGCAGCTGAGTCCACAAATGTGGCTAGCTTTATCGAAAAATTACCCCAGGGCTATGACACCATGTTGCGGGAGCGCGGCACTAATCTTTCTGGCGGTGAGAAACAGTTGTTGGCCTTTGCCCGTGCTGCCATTCGTAACCCCGGCATTTTGGTGTTAGATGAAGCGACAGCAAACCTGGATGTGGGCACCGAAGCGCAAATTCAGTCAGCTTTAAATACGTTGTTGGAGAAGCGTACGGCCATTATTATTGCCCACCGGCTATCGACCATTCGTAATGTGGATAGAATTTTGGTATTGAAGCAGGGACATTTGGTCGAGCAGGGTAGCCATGATGACCTGTTAGAGAAAGATGGTTTATATGCCAGCTTGTATAAGTTACAAATGCTGGGCCAGTAAGTTGAGACGGCTTCGCGAAAACTTTACCTAAGCTAGCCCTAACGGCTGGGCAGCTCTACAGCCTGGCCGTCAGATCCATTACTGAATGCTAGGATGCCCTCATCAATTGTTTAGTTTAGTATTGATACTACTCGCCTACGATTAATCTTCAGCCTTGCTGTTCTTGGGGATGATTTTAGCGGTGGGGGACCGTTAAATAGCATGGCTACAGACCAGTCTCTAAATCAGCAATCGTGTTTTTCCAGTTAGCGTTCATTCACTAATTTTGGGTTATGAAAACTATATACAAATTGTCTGCTATCGCTTTTGGGGCGATGGCATCTGCTGTGTTAACAAGTTTGCCTGCAGCAGCCGTTACCTTTGTGTCTGATCGAACTGATTTACAAGGTACCGATAGTCTCGATTGGGCCAGTCTAGGAAAGGTTTTCACTGGAATCCCTGATCCATCAGTGTTTCTAGGAAATTCATTTACAGCAACAACAGAGTCAGGATTGGGACTCACGGTAGAGATCCCACCAGCGAGTAATCCAGCGATTTTGCCACCCTTTGTATTTCAAACAGTGGAGGGGGGGATTGAAACTAACTTTGCGGATGGTGACTTTGTTCTCTTTACGGGACTTTTGCCTGCACCTCCTCCGGCTCCCGGTAATCCTGGTCCCATTACCTTAACCTTTGACCAGCCCGTTGCTGCTGTGGGTAGCCAGATTGCAGTGGATGATATTTTTGACTTCACTGGGTTTATTTCCGCCTTCGATACCGATGGTAATTTGCTAGACACCTTTTCTACTCCGGGGACATCCTCATTAGAATTAGATAATTCCGCTGCCTTTTTGGGGGTTGCCAGTGATGAGGCCAATATTGCCAGCGTTGTCTTTAGTAGCTCGGTATCTAACAGTGCTATCGGCATTAATGCCCTGAGTCTTGTGCCAGGCATATCAACGGCTGTTCCTGAGCCTGCAACAACCGCTGCCTTTTTAGTGGCAGCAGGTTTGATGATGGGCTATAGAAAAAACATGGCCTAATGATACATTCCCTGTTGAGAAATCGTATGGGTGATGTACCGAGGTTAGCGACCCTGGTAAATCGTCTGCCTTCCGAGGCATACTTCTCAGCAGGGGATTTTGGATACTTTAAACTGCCAACCTCTTTAGTTTGTATACTACATTTTTTGTGATTTTAGACGTTTTTAAATGAGCTTATGGACTCCAGAGGCATACACTAAAGCCTGGAATTTTGCGGCAGATGCCCATCGGGGGCAGCGGGTGCCAGGTACGGAGCGGCCTTATATTAATCATCTGGGTAATGTGACGATGGAAGTGATGCGGGCAATTGCAGCCACACCCATTATCAAGCAGCCCGATTTAGCTGTGCAATGTGCCCTATTGCATGACACCATTGAGGATACGGATGTCACCTATGAGACGGTGGCTGACTTGTTTGGCCTGTCGGTCGCGACTGGTGTTTTAGCGTTGAGTAAGGATCTAGCCTTACCAAAAGAGGAACAAATGGCCGATAGTCTACGGCGGATTCAGCAGCAGCCTGGGGAAGTGTGGATGGTGAAGCTGGCGGATCGCATTAGTAATTTGCAACCACCCCCAGGTCGCTGGAAACGAGAGAAAATTCAGCGATATGGAGCCGAGGCAACAACAATTTTAGAGGCGTTGAGAGAGGCGAATGATTGGTTGGCGCAGCGATTAGCACAGAAGATTGTTGCTTACAAGATGTACGGTTAGCACTGGCAAGTACGTGAATTAGTTTGAATCCAGAGATACTGACCAGATGTTTGTGCGGTTTGTGCGGCCTAAAACGGTGATCAATCACTATGACGTCATGTTTGGCATGTCAAAGTCCGGTTTGTCCTGGGGGTTCCTTCAGAATTT
>JAHQVZ010000146.1 GCA_019634055.1 Leptolyngbyaceae cyanobacterium MAG.088 | reverse complement strand
GAACGCTGGCGGAGAGGTTTGACGGGGATGGCGAAGTGGGTGGGTGTGCGAGTCGTTCAACCATCGTGTCCATTTCGGTTTGAGATGGGGCTGCTAACCAAAGATGCTGTTGCTGATGATCTACAATGGCGAATTGTTCAGGTTCGTACCAGTAGGCAACTGGAAAGGGTAGAGAGTCTTTTTTTAGATAAGGAAGGGTTTCAATTTCCCAGGCGGTATCAAATCCCAGCCAGCCTAACCAGCCACCGACAAAGGGAAGGCTATGGGGAGGACTTTCTGGTGATGTGGATGACAGTGGGTCTGAGGCTTGACTCAGGAGTAAGTTCTCCAGGGTGGGCAGAATCTTGCCAAGATTGGGGGTGAAAATTTGAGGTTTGTCTGCTATTTGTCGAGGGGGGCCAGCACACAGAGAATAACGAATTAAATCTTGTGGGGCCCCATCTACCCGATCAGGGCTTTCTAGCAACGTGGCAATGTTAGATGACCAAAACAATGCCTCAAATACATCAGCACCAGTACGTTGTTTAAGGTCAAGCCGATGCCAGTATTTGGGTGGCTGCCGGGTGGATGATTGGGGTGATGAGAGGATCAAGTAGGATTACCCCAAGTAAAACGACCCCACCAAAAGAAAACTAAACTGATGAGAAAGATCCAATCCCACCAGCGTAGCTGCAATTGATGCCACTGAACCTGGTGATGGTCTGGGCTAGTAAACCCTCGCACCTGCATGGCACCGGCAATTTGTTGTGCTCGTAATAGCAGATTATCGAGTAAGCGTTCTGCCACCATCAACCAAATTTGACTGGCATGTCGCCAGCCCAACTTGCGCCAATTAATAGCTCGGGTGCGCACAGATCGCACAAGGTTTTGCACTTCTTCTAGTACCAGGGGAATAAACCTCAGCGCCAGGGTTAATGTTAGGGCAACTTCTGTCACTGGTAGCTTAAACCAGCGTAAGGGCGACATCAGTTCTTCGAGGGCCGCTGTGATTTCTTCGGGAGCCGTGGTCAGTAGAAATAAATTAGTGCTGTAAATCAAAGTAAAGAGCAGCGTGCCAACCTTGATAGCGAGTTTTCTTGATTTTTGGGTGATTTGGACCCAGTGTAAATCGGCAATGACATAGTTATAGGCAGTGTCTGGCAGGGTGCCAATGGGGTCAATGGGAGCATCAAGGGTGGCTATTTCATCGGGGGTGGGCCATCGCGGTTGGGTGATGACGGCAATGCCATCCGGCATCACCATAATGAGTAAAGCTGCCAGGGTAAAGAGAATTAGCAGACCGCCCATTTGCTGACGCCATACTCGCCAGGGAATCTTCGCCGTTAGGGTTAGCAGCATTAGCACTGCTACGATGGCAATTCTCCAGGTTGTGCTTGCTAAGACTGGCGTTAGTAAAAAGCTCAGCAACCATGCCAGCTTTACCCGGGCATCAATGCGATGCAGCCATGTTACCGGCTGTTCCAGGTATAAGCCTATGGGTAGGGAGCGGAGTAAATCCATCGTTTATACCTTGGTGGCTCGGTTGGCACTTTCTCGATCAAGGTCGCGAATTTTCTTGCCGCGCCATAGTAAGCGAATGGGCGTGCCTTCGTAACCGAGATTTTCCCGAAACTGACGTTCTATATAACGACGGTAGTTGTCAGTAAATAGTTTGCCGGAGTTGACGAATAACGTGAATGTAGGCGGTCGTACGCTGACTTGGGTACCGTAATAAATGCGTCCCTGTTTACCCTGACGGGTGGTCGGTGGCGAATGCCAGCTAGCGGCGTCTTCAAGGACTTCATTAACGACAGCAGTGCTGACACGACGACGGTGTTGCTCTACGGCCTCATCAACAGCGTCTAGAATTTTGGGCACTCGCTGACCGGTCAAGGCGCTGACATAGAGTCGGGTGGCCCAGTCTAAAAAGTAGATTTTGCCCCCTAGCTTTTTGTCGTATTCGTAAATGGTGTGGCTATCTTTTTCAATGGCGTCCCATTTGTTGATCACAATAATGCACGCTCGCCCTTCGTCTTCAATACGACCGGCTAGTTTTTGGTCTTGCTCAGTGATGCCATCCAGGGCGTCAATCACGAGTAGCACTACATCAGCCCGACGAATAGCTTTAAAGGCGCGGTTAATGCTGAAAAATTCGGGGCCGTAGTTGACGTTCTTTTTTTTGCGAATACCGGCGGTGTCAATTAATCGATAAACGGTTTCTTGACGACGTACCACCATGTCAATCGTGTCACGGGTGGTGCCCGATATGTTGCTGACAATGGCTCGATTTTCGCCGACAAAGGCATTGAGCAAACTAGATTTACCCACATTGGGCCGACCGACGATGGCTACCTTGATTTCGTCGTCCTCTTCAATATCTTCGGTGGAGGGGAGGTGGTTTACCAGTTCGTCGAGCAATTCTCCTGTGCCGTTGCCATGGATGCCAGAGACGGCGTAGGGCTCACCCAGGCCGAGTTCCCAAAATTCAGCGGCTTGAATCAGGCCCTCGTCTTCAGACTCGCACTTATTGACGGCCAGTATTACGGGGACTGGCTGTTGTCTGAGCCAAGTTGCAATTTCGCGATCGCTTTCATTTAGTCCTTCTTGACCATCGACCACAAATACGGCGGCTTTGGCTTCTGCCAGGGCCAGCATGGCCTGTTCACGAATGTGGGGCAAAAATTCAGAGTCGTCGTCAAAGACCAGACCGCCAGTGTCGACCACCATAAAGTCGCGATCTTGCCAGAAGGCGGCTTGGTAGGTGCGATCGCGAGTGACTCCAGGCTGGTCATAGACAATGGCCTGCCGTGCCCCGGCCAGACGATTGACTAGGGTAGACTTGCCCACATTAGGACGACCAATAATTGCGACTACGGGCAAAGCCATGGGATACCGGCAGATAAAAAGCAGACGATTATTGTAACAATTTGTGCCAAGGGGAATTTAGTTATGAATTATGAGTTTTGAATTTTGAGTTGGAAGTTTGGGGTAAAGATCTGATTTGTTGAGATTGTCCAAAGAGTTTGTTTACCTAGGAAGAATTACTCCGGTAAGAATTAATCAGCGTTTCATCAGTTCAAAACTAAGGGACAGAAATTAAATAAACTCCAACTTACTGGATTTCAACTCCCCATAGTTTTCAAATAATAGCTATGAGGATTATGGAATTTGATAATTTCTCTGTCCTAAGCACTCAAAACTTTTTATAAAATTGCTTGCATATCGGCTTTGGCTTCACGCCGTAGCTGTTTAGCAATGCGAAAGAGTTCTTGGCCTGTGTGTAGATAGCTGTCGTCATACGTGAAGGTAAATCGTTCGATTTCTTCGATACCGTCTTCGAGCTGATTCAGACAGTAGTAAAGATTTGCGGCCACCTTAGCTGTTTGGGATGGATTGGGCATGGACTTGAATTTTTGTTTTGCCTTTTCCACGGATTCACGACAGTTTTCTAGATATGCCTGAAAAATCTCCATCAGCTCGTCATCAAAGGGATCGGCTGAAAGATTACGCACTTCTGATTTTAGAGGGCTCATGATTTTACCAATCAGACGATCAATCGGATTGTATACGCTGCGAATCCAGTGGGTGAGGGCGTCGTCGGCTTGTTTATTAGCTTTTCTTCGCTTTTGGTACTGGGCACTAATGTCGCTGACCCGGTGAGATCTAGCACCCTGGCGTTGAGAGTCATAACGTTTGCGAGCGGCGGGATCTCCTAGCACCTCATAGGCCGCATTAATCTCAGAGATACGCTGATGATCGCCCGTGTGCTCGGTGCGGCTATCTGGGTGATACTGTTTGGCCAAGCGATGATAGGCCCGTTTGATGTCTGCCTGGGATGCGGACTCGTGAAGTTCTAAGGTTTTGTAGTGGTTTGAGGTCGCCATGGCCAGAGTTGGATGCTGGCTTTATTTTATGGGGAAAGAGTGGAGAGTTATGAATTCTCAAGTTTGAGTTTTGAGTTCACGGTATTTATGTGGACTCGATATGGTCTGAGATTAAACAACTCAAATCGAAGGAATTACAATCCTTAGTGAGCAGAGCAGAGCACTACAAAACTTATGTTTTAGCGGGCTGACATACCGGACAGTAATAAAACCGTCGACTGCTGGCAAAATCTTTCACAATGGGCGTTTTACATATGCGGCAGGGCTGTCCAGCGCGACTGAAGACCCAGTGACGATACTGGGATCGTTTTTGCCCTTGGGCTTTGAGTTGGTTGGCCAGATCTAAATCATTGGTGATGCCGCTGTAGCGATAGGACTGATAGGGAATGGCAATACTCGCTTCGGCCAGGGTTTCGAGTTGGTTATCACTACAGTCGATGGGGCGCATACGGGGATGAAGTCTGGCTACATAGAGAATTTCACTGCGTAAATAGTTACCTATGCCGGCTAGAAAGTGTTGATCTAAATATAGGGTGGTGAACTGGCGGCGCTGATTTTGTTTAGCGGTTAGTAATTTGAGCACATGGTCTGACCGTAACTTGGAGCTCAGAACGTCGGGCCCCAGTTTGCTCAAAAATGGATGCCTCGGAATCTGTTCGGGGGTGAGCACTTCGATGTCAGATGCGCTATAGAGCAGGGCGGATTTTTTGGCGTTGTGGATGGCCAAGCGTAGCTGGCGCTTGGTTATTGGGTAGTTATAGGCATTGCGCACCATCCAGATGCCGTAGAGTTGGTTATGACTATAGATGCTGAGATGATTTTCAAAATGAATCAGCAGGGCTTTGCCACGAGTTTCGACCTGACATACGGTTTGCCCCGTTAGCTCATTTTCATAGGGTTTCAGGTGCTCAAAGGCAAAGAAAACCTCCTGGGTGACCCTGGCTTTAATGGCACGTTCGATTTTGTCAGCAGCTTTGCGAATTTCAGGGCCTTCGGGCATGGGGGGCTATTCTTTGTGCCAGAGCTTAATGGTTTTGTCGGAGCTGGCACTGGCCATATATCGACCGCTAGGATGAATTGCGATCGCAGTCACCGAATTGCCATGCTCTGAAAAGGTTTCCACTAGTTGCCCAGATTTGGTATCCCATACCTTGATACAGCTATCCCCGCCTGCACTAATGATAGTCCGTTGATTGGGTGCGATCGCGACTGCATTAACCTCTCGTGTGTGTCCTTTTAGCGTGTGAATAAGATTGCCGGAACGTAAGCTCCACAGCTTGATACAGCGATCCTTACTAGCACTAACAATCAAGCGACCATCGGCGCTGATAGTAATATCATTAATCGAATTTACATGCCCTGATAGCACCCGAAATACTTCACCCGTGCCCAGCTGCCAAAGACGAATTTTATTATCAAAACCACCACTGATCACCAGTTCTTCATCTGGGGAAATATCGACACAGCGGATCATGCCTGCATTACCTGACAGCACTTTGGCGAGCTTACCCTGTTCCAAATTCCACACGCCAACCGTTCGATCTTCGCTACCACTAATGAGCACAGACCCACGCCGACCAATGGCGACAGAGGTCACATCATGACGATGGCCTTTGAGCACATGTAATAGTTGGCCCGTCCCTGCATTCCAAACCCGGATCGTGTCATCATCGCTGCAGCTTGCCAAAACTTGCCCGCGAGGGCTGAACGCCAGATTATTAATGCCACGGGCATGGCCAGTTAGCGACGTGGTGAGATGCCCTGTTTGGATATCCCAAAGGTTGACCGTATCATCCAGGCCACCACTCGCAAGCACCATATATTTAGGGTTAAAGGCCACAGTCGAGACCCAAGAGCTATGTCCTTCAAGGGTATGGGTACATACCCAGCGAGAGGGACCACTGCGACGACCCGACGACTGTGATTTTGTCGTCATATCGCTCCGACTACCCATTGAAGGCCCAGTGGAGGTTCGCCCTAGACTCGTTGGCCCAGACGGTATACCTGAGAAAGAACCAGAAATTCCTTTAGAGATAGGACCTTTAGAAATCGGTCCTTTGGAGACAGGTCCCGAACGTCTACCCGTAGTCGGGTTGGCTTGGCCTTTAGAGACAGGGCCCGAACGTCTGCTGTTGGGACCTGGTTGAGGTTTCGAGACAGGTCTGGGCTGAGACACTGGGCCACTCGGTGGTGGGCGTCGATTGGGTGGGGCCGTAGGCGGATGGTCTTCTCGAAACTCTGGACTGAGTTCTTGGCTAATTAATTGCTCACTTAAATTACGACTAACATCTTGCCCGGTGCTAATAGCATCAGACATCAGACTGGCATCTTTAGGATGCTGTCGAGTCCAACCAGGTACTGAACGGTGATACGCAGGTAACGCTTCTAATTCTTGAAAAACTTCTGCAGCTGTCCGATAGCGCTCGTTAATAAAATCCTTGAGCATCCGGTCTAAAATTACTGCCAATTCAGGGGTTACAGATCGCCCTGCAGCCGTTAGATGCTCTTGCCATAGCCAGCGTCCTTCAAGGGGGCTATACAGTTTCTCTGGTTTACGCCCTGTCATGAGACAAATACAAGTCGCCCCAAGACTATAGAGATCGCTCGATGGATAGGCCTCACCACTACGCAACTGTTCAATGGGGGAATAGCCTTCAGTCCCAATGCGGGTGCCGGTATGTTCTTTTTTGTCAGAGAGCGATGCCTCAAGCTGTTTAGCAATACCAAAGTCAATCAGAACGGGTTTATTGTCTTTCTGACGGCAAATAATATTGGTAGGGTTGATATCCCGGTGCACCACATTGCGATCATGGATAAACTGCAGCACTGGCAGCATATGATGCAACAAATTCCGAACCTTGCCTTCATCAAACGGCCCTTCTTTTTTCACCTCCTGCAGTAGGGTATTACCCTCAATCACCTGCTGCACCAGATAAAAATTTCCCTGTTGCTCAAAATATGCCAGCAGAGATGGAATTTGTGGATGTTCACCTAAATCATTTAGGCGTACAGCCTCCTGATTAAAGAGAGTCAGAGCTTTATCAAAGGTTTTATTGCTAGCCTGGCGAGCAAATTGCTTAATGACACAGCGTGTATTGAGACGATCGGCATCTTCAGCCAGGTAGGTTTTTCCAAACCCCCCTTGCCCCAATGGTTTGATGGGTCGATAGCGATTGCGGAGCAATTCTGTCAGAGGGCTGCCGCAAGATTGACACACAGTGACCCCATCAGGGTTTACAGGTACCAAACAATCATGATTTAAACAGCAGATCATCTCAACAGACAAGACAGCTAAGGGTGACGCAAGTGGGAACGCTATTCTACTTTACCTATCAACACCTCTTTAAGGGGGGGATTTTAGTGATGGAGTCAGTAATTTTCAGGGTGTAACGAAATATCGCCCTTAAGTCGTAGCATTTCTTCATGAAAACACTACTTCGTTCCTAAAAAAGTCAGCTTTTGCAGATAACTGAAAATTACGCTGGCAAACATTCTTGTGACCCAGTCTGTTGGTGCCTTGTGACGGCTGAGTATGGATCCGTTAGAGGGTATTATTGGGACGTTTAAGATATGGCCTTTTACAGCAACGTCTATTTCATATGACTGACTCCAGTACTTCAGGGGCACGCCGCATTTTGGTGTTAGGTGGTACGGGTACCAT
>JAHQVZ010000145.1 GCA_019634055.1 Leptolyngbyaceae cyanobacterium MAG.088 | reverse complement strand
CAAGCCTATAAGGGTCACACTCAATTTGCTGATTAACGGTTGTTCAATTGCTTGAAATTCTCCGATACTTCCACTGGCCATGGTCGCTGTGCTGATAATTAGGCCAATACCAAAGAAAATACTTAACAAAAAGATCTTTAATTTCATGGTCGTGCACCTTCAGGTTTAAATTGTCTCAGTCTTAGAGCATTGGTGACCACAGATACTGAGCTAAAGGCCATGGCTGCTCCCGCAATCATGGGGTTCAAAAGCCAGCCAAAGATAGGGTAAAGAATGCCAGCGGCAATGGGAATACCCACCACATTGTAGACAAAGGCGAAGAACAGGTTTTGACGAATGTTGGCCATGGTCGCTTTGCTCAGGCGAACGGCGGTAACAACGCCGCTGAGGTCCCCGGAAATTAAGGTGATATCACTGGCTGCGATCGCAATATCAGTTCCTGTACCAATGGCCATCCCCACATCTGCCTGGGCTAGGGCCGGTGCATCATTAATGCCATCTCCCACCATGGCCACCCGTTTACCATCGGCCTGGAGCTGTTTGATATAGATGGCTTTCTGGTCGGGACGAACGCTGGCAAAGTATCGCTGAATCCCCACAGACTCGGCAATGGCTGCGGCTGTTTGAGGATTGTCCCCAGTCAGCATAACGACCTCTAACCCCATTTTCTGCAGAGTGTGGACGGCTTTTGTCGATGAGGGCTTAAGGGCGTCAGCAATGCCCAAGAGTGCTTCTGCTTGACCGTCCACTGCAATCCATACGGTTGTTTTAGCTGCAGCTTCCCAAGCCTGTTGCTGACTCTGGAGGGACCTGGTATCAATGCCAAGACTCTGCATCCAGCTGTCAGTGCCAATGTGTACCTGTTGACCATTTACAATTCCCTGGACACCGCTGCCGACAATGGCCTCAAAATTATGGACATCTGGTAGCTGTTTAATCCCTTGGGCCTTAGCATATTGTACGATGGCCGCTGCTAATGGATGCTCTGACTGATTTTCTATAGCGGCAGTCAGCTGGAGCAGTTTTATTGGGTTGGCCGTTTTCTGCACTGTCAGGCAATCTGTCACCGTAGGGTTTCCCTGGGTGAGGGTGCCGGTTTTGTCTAGAGCACTGATTTGGAGTGTATGGGCCTGCTCTAAACTCTCGGCATCTTTGATTAAAATGCCGCTTTCAGCCCCTTTGCCAGTCCCTACCATAATGGATGTGGGGGTAGCCAAGCCCAGGGCGCAAGGGCAGGCAATAATTAAAACGCCTACGGTGGTGAGTAACGATAAGGTGGTATTGCCCGTGAGATTAAACCAGAGGATAAAGGTGAACAGTGCGATCGCAATTACAACAGGGACAAACAAGCCAGTTACCTGGTCTGCCAGTTTTTGAATCGGGGCTTTGGACCCTTGAGCAGCCTGAACGAGCTGAACAATTTGAGCCAACATTGTGTCCTTACCCACCCGTGCTGCTCGAAAGCGGAAACTGCCAGTTTTATTGATGGTTGCGCCAATAACTGGGTCCCCTTTCGTTTTCTGCGTTGGGATAGGTTCGCCAGTTACCATTGATTCATCAACGGTCGAACTACCAGACACCACATCACCATCCACGGGAATCTTTTCGCCAGGGCGTACCACTACAATATCGCCGACAACAACATTTTCAATGGGAATATCAGTTTCTCTTTCCTGGCGCACCACTCTAGCCACCTTAGGTCGTAGTCCCATCAGTTGGCGAATGGCATCTGACGTTTGTCCCCTAGCCCGATTTTCTAAATAACGTCCTAAAAGTAGCAGGGCAATAATCACTACAGCCGCTTCGTAATACACATCGGGGTTTAAACCCTGGGCAATCAGTGCATTTGGAAACAAGGTAACCAGGAGCGAATAAAAATAGGCTGTGCCCGTTCCCAGGGCTACTAGGGTATTCATATTGGCGGTCCGATGGCTAAAGGCTTTCCATGCACCCACAAAAAAGGACCGGCCACACCAAAACAAAACCGGTGTTGATAACATCAGCTGCAACCAGGCATTGTGCAGCACCATGGGCCAACCAGGTATGTGAATGCCCAGCATGGCAGGCATGGAACCAACGACCAGGGCAATGCCCACCAGACCACTAACGACCACCCGTGACCATAGTGCCCGTTCCTGTTGGTGTCGCTCGACTCGCTCTTTTTCAATATCGACACTAGTATCGCCAATTTCGGTTGCTTCGTAGCCTGCATCGACAATAGCTAGTGTAATGATATTGAGGCTTGTTTTACGTTTATCAAAGTCAACCCTGGCCCGCTCAGCAGCAAAGTTAACCTGGGCCGTGTTAACCCCCGGAACCTGTCGAATCACGGTTTCAATATTATTGGCACAGGCCGCGCAGCTCATGCCTTTCAGAGCTAAGTTTGCGGTTGTCATTGATAGTCTCCTGCAGTCTTCACCTCTGGAACTATGGGGCCCATAGTTATGGCATCTGAAATTGGTACGCTATTTCAGATTTGTCTAAACCGAGGCTGGATAACCTGCTTTTTCAAGAGCTTCTCGTATGGTTGTTTCAGTAGTTTCTGTGTCAATATCAACCTGCTTAGTTTTTGGATCAGCGGTAACAGTTGCATTACTGTCTAAGGCTTTAACCGCGTTTGTAATGTTTTTGGCACAGACATTACAGGCCATGTTAGGAACCGTTAGCTGAAGTGTCATGATCTCACATCTTAAAAAACTACCCTCAGCTTAAACCCTCTAGTTGACTAGAGAGTCTAGGGGAAATAGAATGCAGTTAAATAAATTTACAGCCATACTGGCGGTTAAAGAATCGCTAGTTATTGCTCTGACTCTGATTTTAGCCTTAACACCAGGGCAGAAAATCTGACTTAATTGCTTTCAGTTAATGTCAGTTCTAGAGGGAGTTCTACACGAACTGTCGTACTAACCTCGGGTTGACTACTAATCTGCAGGTTGCCGCCTTGCAATTCAACAATGTACCGAGCAATCACTAATCCTAACCCAATGCCTTGCTGCTCATAGATTGCACGCTCAAACTGATTGTAAGCCATGACGTCAGAAATTTGTTCTGGTTTCATACCACGTCCATGATCTTGAATAAGCAAAATCATTTGATCCCTTTCCCAGTAATTGCTAATGTTTACCGACGCACCATGGTCAGAAAACTTGAAGGCATTATCAATGAGTTCTTCTAGTAGTTTTTCATAAAAGAAAGGCGACGTTATTATGTCACCAGGTTGTAGTTTGAGATAGAGATCATCCTGGCGCTGTAGTTTTGTTGCTATTCGTTTCGCAGTTTCTTCAATCAGAGGAGAGGCCGATAGATTACTAGCTCGTTTGATGATACGATTTTGTTTTTCTGGGTGTATAGTTAATTCTACTAGCTCGGTATAGACCAAAAATTTAGTGATTGTTGTGAGCAATCGTTCTCCGGAGGCTAAGATTTCATTGCTGAGTTCTTGCACCGTGGGGTCTGGCATTGTGCTTAAAATTTCAGCGAAACCAATGATGCCAGTAAGCGGTGTGTTGAGTTCATGGGGGATAGAACGAGCAATATTAGTACTTAAGGTTGTGAGTTGTTGCTGTGAGTGTTGATGTTGTAACGCCTTCTGCTCTAGTCTTGTGTGGATACACGTCAATAAATCTTTACTTTTAACTGGTTTGGTTAGATAGTCATCGGCTCCTAAATTCATGCCTTCACGAATGTTGAGTCGATTAGATTTAGCTGTTAAAAAAACAAACGGTATAGTTGCTGTTGAACGATTTTGCTTAAGCATCTGTAAGACTTGATGACCATCGAGAACAGGCATCATAACGTCACAGAGAATGATGTCTGGCAGTATCTGTTTGGCAATTTCAGTTCCCTTAAGGCCGTTAGGAGCTACTAAAACATCAAAGTTACTCAGTTCTAAAATTCGTTTTAAGCTTAATCGAATTTTTTCTTCGTCTTCAATAATTAGAACTTTTTTCATTATAAATCCCCCTTTGATAGGCCTGATGATGACTGATTAAACTAAATATGGTGTGAGTCTAGTACGTCTGATTAACGAGGGGGAGCGTTAATGTAAATGTAGAGCAAGAAAGATGTTACTAAGTAGCTGAACTCAATCTCTTGTAAGATACAAACAAGCTGTTAAGCTGCTTGGGTTCTGCCCCCAAACCCTTAATCCTGGGGGCTTTGAGTCTAGCCTCGCCCAGAATATAGCCCAAGGGGCATTCAAGAAAAGGAAGAGGGGGCCTCGATATCTGAACATTAATTCGGATCATCGACTTAATCTAAACTATGATTTTGTCTAAAAGGAGTTTTCATAAAGCGTTTCTAGCAGATTGGTTCATTTTCTAAGTCGGCAACGGTGAAGGAAAAACCTTGCAGTAATTGTTGGAATTTATCGACTGGACAGGGAGCACTAAACAAATAGCCTTGAACTGTATCACAGCCATAGTCTTGCAAAATTTTTAGTTCTTCTATTTGTTCTACCCCTTCTGCGATAACATCTAACTTAAGTTTCTTTGTAAGCTTAATAATTGTCTCTACAATGGCAAGCGAGTCAATATTTTGGGTGATTTTACTAATAAAGCACCGATCTATTTTGAGAGTGTCAAAAGGAAAGTTTTGTAGATAGCTAAGACCGGCATAACCGGTGCCAAAATCATCAATCGCAAGGCGAATTCCTATTGTTTTTAGCTGCTCCATGATGTTACGGGTTTCATCGGGATATTTGATAAAGGCACTCTCAGTTAGCTCTAGTTCAAGACAATGGGGGGGTAAGTGTGTCGCTGTCAGTACGGTTTGTATCTGTTTAACAAGCTGCTTATTACAAAGCTGAATTGGTGAGAGATTAACTGATACTTTAAAGTCATCGACACCTGCTAAACGCCAGGTTTGGGCTTGTTGACATGCGGTGTGTAGAACCCAATTGCCAATATTATGGATTGCTCCACTTGCTTCAGCAATTGGAATAAATTCAAGAGGAGAGATCGGCCCTAAGGTTGAGTTTGGCCAACGAAGAAGGGCCTCAGCACCAACGACCTGATGTTTCTCGAGGTTTACTTGGGGTTGAAAATAGAGTTCAAACACTTGTTTTTCAACGGCTGAGTTTAACAAGCTCTCAATCTGATAGCGTCTTGATAGTTGGATCTGTAAAGTTGGCTTATAGTATTGATAACTCTGTTTTTTGTGGAGTGTGTGCTGAAGGGCAATCTCAGCATTGTTTAGCAGTAAATCCCAGTTTTCGCTATCTTTGGTTGCTAGGGCAATTCCAAAATATCCTTGTAGTTTGATTGACTGTTGATTACAGTAAAAATCTTCTTCGAGGGTTTCTAGTAATTTATGAACAATATTAGTAATATTCTCAATTTGACTAGTTAAGGGCAAGAGTAGAGCTAAATGATGGCCTCCAAGGCGAGTAATAACTGTCTCTATGCCCTGGGATTTAAAATATTGCTTAAAGCGATCAATAACTTTTCCTAAAAGGCAATAGGCTGTTGCATGGCTATAGCTACTGCTAATTTCTAGATATTGTCCTATCTCAAATAGGAGTAAGGGAATAACCGACTTTTGTATATTTTTAAGATTCTGAATTTGGAGTTGAAACTGTTGCTGAATATCTAGTTGACTAAACGATAAACTAGTTTCATTAATTTGAGATGGTTGTAATAAGATTTCCAGTTTTTTGAGTTCTTGTTGATATGGCAGAGATAATGATTTTTGTCGCTTGAGACGAGCTTCAATTGATGTCAAGATATCTTCGAATTTGAAGGGTTTAGTAATATAATCGTCTGCGCCTAAATTCATGCCCTGACGTAAATCTTCTAAAGAGGCTTTGGCAGTTAAGAAAATAAACGGAATAGAATCTGTATGAATATCTGAAGCTAGTTTCTGTCTGACACCATATCCATCTAATTCAGGCATCATAATGTCACACAAAATGAGATCAGGAAAGTGCAAACGTGCTATTTCTACACCCTGTCGTCCATTTTTTGCTGTCAAAACTTTAAAGTCATGAAGCCTGAGAAATTGCTCTAGACTTAGACAAATTTGTGGCTCATCTTCGATAATCAGGATGCTAGTCATAGAATATAAGTATGTTAAAAGCTTAGAATTCCTTTGAAAAGGATACAAAAAACACTAAAGTTGCCGACATATTTGACAAGAATCTAAATCTTTTTGATGTTCTCTTGATTTGGAGGCAATCAGTATTAATGACTTAGTGGGTCTGAATGTAGATGAATAAGTGATTACCCTGATGACTTTTTATCTTTTGCGTGGTTTATCTATAAAGTTTTGAAATATCATCACCCTTAAGTTTAGACAGTTTGTCTATTTTCATAACCTACTTCCTGCCATTGGGTGGGGATTTTGACTGTGAAACAACTGCCTTTACCTGGTACACTTTCAACTTTAATGTTCCCTCGGTGAATAGTTACGAGATGTTTGACAATAGATAAACCAAGGCCAGTACCTGGAATGGTCTCAACGTTAGTGGCTCGGTGGAAGGGCTCAAATAAATGTTTCTGGTCTTCATCAGGAATTCCAATTCCTTCGTCAAGAATGCAAAACTCAAGATTATTAGGGCAAAGTTTTAAATGAAAGGTAATGTTGCCATTTTCAGGGGAATATTTAATGGCATTAGTTAATAAATTGATCAAAATTTGTTGAATGATTTTACTGTCGAGTTTTGTGCTATTGGTATGTTGCTGATTTGTGGGGCGACTATCTTGCACTAAAAAATTGTATTTATGGTTCGGCGAACCCATACTAATAGACTGACCTAGTTTTTGACTAAACTCAACAACATCCACTAGTTGCAGGTTGAGTTGAACTTTGCCTGATTCAGCTTTATTGACTATCAAAACATCATCAATTAATTGAGTAGTATGATCAACGTAATTTAAGATTGTATCTAAGCATTCTTTTTTCTCTGTCTCATTAAGTTTACTCCCAAATAATTTCA
This sequence comes from Leptolyngbyaceae cyanobacterium MAG.088, assembly GCA_019634055.1. Classification (GTDB taxonomy): domain Bacteria; phylum Cyanobacteriota; class Cyanobacteriia; order Phormidesmidales; family Phormidesmidaceae; genus Leptothoe. Next base: position 4,864 of record JAHQVZ010000145.1, on the reverse strand, counting down.
ACAATTCTGCGTTGTTTGAAATTACAGTGAGTGGAGTGCGAAACTCATGGGAGGTATTCGAGACAAATCGCGATTTCATTGCGCTGAGTTCGCGTTCCTGCTCCAGTGCTTTGATAATATCGGCTTCGGCTTGCTTGCGATCGCTAATGTCAACATTAATGCCAATCATGCATTGAGGCAGCCTGGCGTCATCGGATTGCATTAGCCCATTGGCTTTGATATGCCGGATCTGACCATTGGGTTGAATGGCTCGAAATTCGATGTCAAGTTCCTTTTGGCCATAAATTGCTTTTTCGAAGTGATCTTGAACTGTCGTAACGTCGTCTGGATGAATCCGAGTTAGCCAATCGGTAAAATTTCCTGTAAATGCTCCAAGCTTAATGCCATAGAGCTCACACATGCGGCGGTCCCAGGTCAGTTTTTCATTGGCAATGTCCCATTCCCAAATGCCGATACCCCCAGATTTTACGGCTAAACTCAACCGTGTTGAAAGATTATAAAGTGCGCCTTCAGCAGCTTTGCGATCGCTAATATTCTGACAGACACAAATTAAAAGATTGTCATCAGTGAGGGTAAGGGAAATTCCCTGGGTAAAGGTCAAACCATCTTTGCGTATAGCAACAGTCTCCCCATGCCAGGCTCGTTCTTTTTGTAATATAGGAAAGATCTCTTGCTCAAAGCGTTGTAACTCCTTAGGGCTATAGAGCTTATGCCAGGATGTTCCAATCAATTCCTTAGCTGTTTCATAGCCAAACATTTTGATATAGGCTGGATTGAGGTACTGATAAAAATCGTTTTCGAGAATAGCAATACCATCTGCGGCGGCTTCTATCGTAGCCAACTGTTTCGAAATTTGTTGTTCAGCTGTCTGACGGGCAGCTTCAGCTGCTTGTTTTTGGTGCTCAAGACGATACCCCTCAATAAGGTTGCTGCAGGTGGTCAAAAAGGGTTGTAAAAACTCAATGAGGGTGGCATCATAGCCCTCAGGTCGATTGGCGATGCCGACTATCCCAATCAGTCGAGAAGCACGAAAGAAAGGAATACCCAAAAAGTTATTAAGCGGTGGATGTTCTTCGGTCGTATTGTCTTGTATCTTATCGGTACTGAGAGTATTGGCAATGACGGGTTTGCCAGTCATGATCACTTCACCAAAAATGGTTTTGATGTTGGTAAATGTCATTCCCATTGCTTGTTGTTTTTCATATAGTTTCTTCGTTTTACCATTCCAGACAATTTTGTTTATTATGCTATGACTTTTTAAGGCAGGCATTCCGCGAAATTTTAGAAGACTATTTTCCAGGGTGGCATGGCCATCTGTTTGGATATGGACTTCCCCAATAAAGCCATATTCACTATTGGTTAGTTTCAATAGACTAGCCAGTAAACCATCGAAGATAATGTTGCGATTTCCGGCCGTAATAAATTCTGTCTGGGCCTCACTGATAGATTGTAAGAGGGTATTGCGTTGCCATAAGGCTGTTTCAGATGCTTGCTGGAGCTGATCTGCCATGTGGTTAAACGAATTAGAAATCTGTGCTAATTCATCCACTCCTTGTAATTGAGCTCGCTCACTTAGATTTCCTTGGGCTCTACGATTTGTGACCGCTACTAGGTGTCGGGCTCGACGGGCCACAGTTATTTCAAAGAAAAACCATGTGAACACACACAAAAGTATTAAAACTATACTAGTTTGTAATGATCGCCATGCGGCATCTTGTTTTGCTTTCTGTTTTAATGCCAGTAAATCATAGATTATTACTAGAGCACCAATTTGGGATGATTTCAGTTTTCCTGCTTCTGGTTGGAGTCTTACCGGATAAAAGACATGTAAATGTTGTCGATCATGAGCGATTTCGATCTGTCCTGCAAGGGTTTTCCTTGCCTGGGCTACTAATACCTGACAATGTAATTCCTGCGTTAGAGGTATCTCACTTAGGTGTTGACCACGCAATGTATAATCTGTTGCCAAAGTAACCCGATCATTTATATCCAACAGCATAGCTAGCTTTAGGTTAGGATCTTCCCCCATTTGGCTAACTACGAGATTGGCCCCTTCTAAATTAACTCCATTGTTTTTATGAGTTCGGTAGATGAACTCTAATAGGCTGGAAGTTTTACTACCTAAAAACTTTGCTTTTTGAATGGTTTGTTCTTCTACTCGTTGATGTGCCATTGATACTTCTTGCTGAAAAGCATAGAAACCAGCAATACTGCTAAGTAACAGTAAACTTGCTGAGATCGAATACTTTAATGGCAACAACAAATATTTCATAGTGTCTAGATTAGGAGGCTATGCAGGCGACAACATTTAAAAAACTCAGTCTTTGATTAGTGGGAGTGCCTCAACTAGACGATTGTCTAAGAGATGCTCGATATCTGGTTTTTGTTGCAATAATTTTTTTTCAATCATGAGTTCAGATAATTTTTTGGCTACATTTAATAGTGTTGGGTCAGTTTTACTCAGCAAGTCCTGATTTTCCTTTAAGTTTGGGATATGCAGGAGTTCCAATGATGCTAAAAATTGTTCGGGGCCTATGCCTTCTCGAGGTGCCATCCGTGCGGCTGCATCCTGAGGCTCCTTGTGCAGATAATTAAGGGCACGAAACCATCCTTTTACTAGCACATCAAGCGTTTTCTTCTGATTTTCCAGGACTGCTTGTGGAACCACTAAAACATCCACAATTTCCCCTGGAATTTGCTTGCTATCAAACACCAAATTACCTCCTGCTGCCAGGAGATTAGACCGAACTGGTTCAAAGGTGACTATTGCATCTACGGTGCCTTGCTTGAATGCAGACTCATGCTCAGAAACGCCCAGAGAGACAATCTCTACATCTTGGGACGATAATCCTACCTGTTCTAGAGCCCGGGTAATTACAAATGCCCCCAGAGCGGTGGATTCTACTCCCACTTTTTGCCCCTTTACTGCTGCCAGTGTCTTAATCTCTGATTTGGCCACAATGGCATCTCCCCCAGCAGACACGTCGGTAATCAGTACTATGCGAATATCGGGATTGGTTTCTGCCAGGGCCAGGGTTTCGTCTAGAGTCAAGGCTGCTACTTCTAAATCGCCATTACGCAATGCTCGACTCACTTCTGTTGCAGATGGATAGTCTACTAATTGAATTGGACTATTGTTGTAATAACCTAAATCGCGCGCTAAATATAAACTTTCATACCCTGGCCAAACATTTGCCCCCAGACGTAAATGGGGAGGAGGACTTTGGATGCAGCTGCTAAAAACTGCTAGCAGACAAGCAAAGAAACTAAAAAGAAAAAAATATTTATGTAGTTTCATATCCGACATAGCGATAGGACAGAGATAAGGCATTTAAAAAGCTATACAAGCCTAGATTTGAAGGATTTTGTTGTTATCTATGGAGATGCTGTCATGGATCTGTCTCTTGCCATTGAGTGGGAATGGTGATTGTGAAGCAACTACCTTCACCAGGTGCACTTTTTACATTGATGCTCCCCTGGTGAAGAGTGATAAGATGTTTGACAATGGATAACCCCAAGCCCGTGCCTTGAATGACACCAACATTAGTGGCCCGGTGGAAGGGCTCAAATAAATATTTTTGATCTTCATCAGGAATGCCCATTCCATTATCGATGACTTTAAACTGAATAGTGTCGACTAAAAGCTCTAACTGAAGAGTGATTGCGCCATTCTCAGGGGAATATTTAATGGCATTGGTTAATAGGTTGGTCAGACTTTGTTGAAGAATTTTGCGATCAAGTTGAGCATTGCAGCCATGTTTTTGTGATGGAGAACGCGAATCTTGCATCACAAATTTTAAGTGATGATTGGGGGCACTTAGGCCGATGGTTTGCATAAGTTCTTGGCTAAATTCAACAACATTCAAGGAGGTTGGCTTGAGTGTAATCTTGCCAGATTCAGCTCTACTAACTATCAAAACATCGTCGATTAATTCGGTTGTATGATCGACATAGTTCAAGATGGTATCTAAGCATTTTTGCTTTTCTATCTCATCAAGTTTGTCTCCGAAAAGCTTTAATAATTCTGCGTTACTTGAAATTACAGTTAGTGGTGTTCGAAACTCATGGGAGGTATTTGAAACAAAGCGTGATTTCATTTCGTTGAGTTCTCGTTCTTGTTTTAGTGCCTTAATAGTTTCAATTTCTGCTTTTTTGCGATCGCTAATATCACGAAAGAATCCACGGGTATAAACTGGTTTTCCATTGATGATACGGCAGTTCACATTACCTTCAACGTCAATAATGCGACCATCTTGGCTAACAAATTTAATTTCAACCTGATCGAGGCTTTGCCGTTGACCTGTTTTCAGCTGTTGCATCAATGTCATACAGCTTTTCTGACAAGACGAGTGCAACACATCAAAAATGGTGAGTTGTTCTAATTCTTGTATGGTATAACCAAGGGTTTCTAACCAGGCCCTGTTCACAAATTCGAACGAGCCATCGATTAGCGAGACACTTTGGATCATATCGTTAGCGCTGTCAAATATATCTTGTAATTGCTCCTGACTCTGAAGTAACAAGTCTGACAGAGCTTGTCGTCGGTTGGATGCGAGTTGTAATTGTTCAACAGTCTTAGCTAAGGTTGCCGTACGTTCGGTAACCCGTTGCTCTAGTTCGGTAGTCAGTTGCTGCAGTTGACGGGCGGTTTGATAGCGTTCAAGTTCCGAACTGGCTCGGGCCCCAAAAATCTTTAGCAGGTTGAGCATCCATTCAGAATTGTTTAAAGGGCGATCGTGCATAATGCAGAGATGACCAATGGGCTCACCCATGTTGTTGCGAAGACCAACACCAAGATAGCTTTCTGCATTTAAGTTTCTAAACGTTTCATTGTCTGGATATAGTTGAAGCAATGAATCGGGAT
>JAHQVZ010000144.1 GCA_019634055.1 Leptolyngbyaceae cyanobacterium MAG.088 | reverse complement strand
GTGGAGAAACTTAAGGATGTAACCGTTGCTGATGCCATCAAGCATCCCAATTGGTCCATGGGCCGCAAGATTACCGTAGACTCCGCCACCATGATGAATAAGGGTCTAGAAGTCATCGAAGCCCACTATCTATTTGGCCTCGATTACGACCATATCGATACGCTTATTCATCCCCAAAGCATTATTCACTCACTGATTGAAACTCAGGATACGTCCATGCTGGCGCAGCTAGGCTGGCCCGATATGCGGCTACCACTGCTCTATGCTATTTCCTGGCCCGAGCGTATCTTCACTGACTGGAAGCCACTGGATCTAGCGCAGTTGGCCACCCTTACCTTTAAGGAGCCAGATCATGCTAAGTATCCTTGCATTAATCTGGCGTACGAAGCGGGCCGGGCCGGTGGCTCTATGACGGCAGTTTTAAATGCGGCTAATGAGCAGGCAGTAGCGCTATTCCTGGATGAAAAGATGCACTACTTGGATATTCCTAAGGTGATTGAGAAGGTGTGCGATCGCAACCGCGACCACCTCACCGCCACACCATCACTCCAGGACATCCTCGATGCTGACCAGTGGGCGCGTCAGGAAGTGATTAACGTCTGTGACACCCTAAGCGAACGTCAGGTGGTAGCGTTAGGGTCATAGGTTAAGATTGGTCATCAAACGCTAAGAGGAAACGCGGGCCATGGGCGAAATTGTAGTGGTGGTTGGTGCGATCGCTATTTCAATTCTAGTTTTCACCTGGTTAATTAAGGTGGTGAAAGCTACCCTAAAAACGGCTTTTCTAGCGGCCCTAATTTTGTTAGGGTTACAGATTTTCTTTGGCATTGGTCCCACAGCTATCTGGGAAACCATCCGTGATTTTATCGGCCAACAAGCTGGCAACATTGGCCAGTAACCCCAGAAAAAGCTAAACAAAGCTAAACGTATAACGGTAAAAACGTAGAAATTCAGACGGGAACTAAAAGGCTTTATGCAGCATCTGCGTAGATATATGCAGATTGCCGCTGCCGTATGGCTAGACAGCGAAATCTGGCATAGTGCATCACTTCAATATAAATAGTTCCAAACTATGTCGCCTTCTACATCCGCTAACGTTCCTGCGCAACTAACCGGTCAGCTAGAGATAGCTAGCAATCATAAAACCAAGCGATTGCCATGGTTAGATATGGCCAAAGCCTATGGCATGTTTTTGGTTTACTACGGTCACTTTGTCGAAAAAATAGCGGACCTTCAAGGATTTTCTGCAGATACAGTTGCCTATAAACAATACAAAGGCATCTATGCATTTCATATGCCCTTGTTCTTTATCATTTCAGGTTTTGTTTATAAGTACAAAAAACAATCTCTCCCGTCATTTTTGTACCAAAAAGTTTTAACTAGGCTTGTACCGGTTCTATTTTTTAACTTAGTTGCCATTGGCATTTATGTGGCTGACAACTTTGCACGTGGCAATAATGGCATTACTGAGCGTTATTCAGTGACTAGCATCGTCACTGATCTGTTAACCGGATATCCGTTTGGTAATTTTCTTACCTGGTTTTTAATCTGTTTATTTACAGTAGAGTTATTGAACCATCTGGTTTATCCGGTAGTGAAGGATAACCTGTGGAAACGCTCTGTACTAGCAATAGCAACCCTGTTAATTGGTTACTACTTCAGCATTAACCCACATCTCACTGCGAGTTTACCAATTCGCGGGCTACGCACCTGGTTTTTTCATGAAGCGCTAGTAGGTTTTAGTTTTTATCAGCTGGGCTTTATCCTAAAACAAGTTGACATTATTTCTTGGTTCACCAATTCTTCCTATAAATATATTGGGTTGGGTCTGACACTAATCCTCACAATGGCTACGTTTAATCTCAACCAAGGTCCATTTAGCGACCCAAGAGGAATGGTAGGGCTGGGAATAACAGACTATGGCAATCTCTTTTGGTTTGTCATAACAGCGATGACGGGCTCTCTTTTTGTTATTTTATTAGCCCTAAGCTTACCCAACATCAAAGGCATGAAATTTATTGGTAAGAACACCTTGATTTTACTAGGCATGAATTTCTTCTTTATGGATTTTACCAAGCCCGTCATCGAAAAAATTGGTATCTCTGTTTTTGATAATGGGCTAACGGTTACACTATTCTGCCTCGCCTTAACCATAGGAAGTTTTCTAGTGACCACTCCTCTTATTCAGCTATTGAATAAGTTTTTACCTCAGTGCATAGGTAGACCTAAAGCCCATGGCCCACTCCTACCAGCACTGCTTCGATAAATTCAGCATAGACCGTATGAAGGGTAGTTTATATGAACCTTCATACGGTTTTTGTTGCAGCAGTGCAAAGTACAGCCACGCTCTCTCACTCCCTGTGACAGTTCCTGCTCGGCAAGGGAAATGATTAATAACAATATAGACGATTGTAGTTTTCTACAAACTTCTCTGAGTCCTTTCTAAATCAAGCGTTAAGGCATTAACCTTCACCTCCTGACAGATAGAAATCAGGCAAACATTACGCAGCATTCAACCATAGTGGCAACCTATAGAGTTCCTATGAATGTGACACTTCAAAAGGCGTAACGGTGTTGCCGGAATTTCAAAAACAACTTTTGTTAGATTCAATCCGTCGCACACATCTCATGTTTTGAGACTTTGATTGTTGTTCCCTGTATAAGGAATCAGACATGAGATTTTGTAACGTCTACTACGCCTGTGCATCTACCTATTATCTAAGGCCTGACAGGTTTCCATACAAAGCCTTTCAACCCTCTTCACCTCCGACCAAATAACAGATTTTAGGCACTTTTTATCATAGGAGACTACCTCCTACAGATAATTTTTTATTTTTTGATTGCGAGTCTTACCCATGTTAAATATTCGACGTTTCCAAACAACAACGGCTTTATTAGTCGCCCTAGGTATGGGCGCAGGTGCGATCGCACCCCTCACCACCCCAACTCCCGTCATTGCCCAAACCCAAATCCAGTTTACCGACGTATCCTCTAACCACTGGGCCAGCCAATTTATCCTCAGCCTGGCCGAGCGCGATATCATCGCCGGATTTCCCGATGGCAGCTTCCGCCCCGATGAGCCCGTCACCCGTGCCCAGTATGCCGCCATGGTACGCAAGGCATTTAGTCAAACCTATATTCGTAGCTCCACCAGCTTTGTAGACGTCTCCACCAATTTCTGGGCAGTTGGGGCCATTGATGAAGCCTATCGTATGGGCTTTTTGTCGGGCTATCCCAACAATATCTTTGAGCCCAACCAGAATATTCCCCGTGCCCAGGTGCTAGTTTCCTTAGCCAATGGGCTTGACTATCAGGCCACGACCATTGCCAGTGCCAACGTCTATCGTGATTCTGGCTCGATTCCCAGCTACGCCACATCCAGTATTGCCGCTGCTACAGAACAGCGGTTAGTGGTTAACTATCCTAATGTGGAATCATTGCGTCCTAATCAAACAGCCACACGGGCAGATGTAGCTGCCTTTATCTATCAGGCATTAGCTAGCCGCAATCAGGTGGCGACAGTACAGTCTCCCTATATTGTTCAAGTCAGTCAAACTACTACGGCTCAATCTTCAATCACGTCAGGCACCAACATTGCCGTTACCTATCCTGATGGTGACAAGATTGTTCTACTGCCAGATGAAACTCTGCCAGTGACGCTACAGGTTGCTGAAGCTGTTAGGGATAGTCAAGGTCAACTACTCATTCCTCGGAATAGTGAGATTATTGGTGAGCTGCGTCCCGTCACTGTGGGTTCTCAGCAAGGTACTCAGTTTATTGCTCAAACTCTGGTATTAGAGAGTGGTCGTCAAGTAGCTATGCAGGCTCAGTCTCGTGTGATTACCACCACTGAAACCATCCGTCGCGGTGCTAGCCTCGGCGAGGTGTTTGCTGGTGCTGTATTAGGCTCTGGCGCTGCTGCTGCCATTGGTTCAGTCACTGGGGATGATGAGATTCAAACCTGGGAAGTGTTGACTGGAACCGTAGCCGGGGCAATCGGCGGTCTGGTGCTAGGCCGAGAGCGAGTCGAGGTAATTTCAGTGAATCCTGAGAGCGATCTGACATTAACCGTCAGTCAGTCAGTCGCATTAGCCCAATAAAGAGAGTGTTGTAAGGGGTGCGCATGAAAATAAGATACCGCTGTAAGGCTTGGCGATACATGGTTCCCCTTGGCAAGGGGAACCGTCAGGGAGGGGTCTGGATCACTTGCGCCAACGACCGAAAACCCCTCCGCCTACGGCACCTCCCCTTGGTAAGGGGAGGAAGTTGCTTCACAGAATCCTGTTTGGGATTTTATTTTCGTGCATATGCCTAAGGGCAATCAGGGATTACGCAACAATCCTCGATTGCCTTCAACATTTACGTAACCCCGTAGGTTGGGTTGCCACAAAACCAAAATTCTCGCCTACACACCAACCCTTGATCAACCCGACAAATCCCACACCCATTGCATATATGCAAAGCCCAGCATGTGAATGATTTTATAAAATGATCTATCCTATAGACTCCAGATGTTTGGCCCAATCGAATGCTAGCCAACTCTACTACTGAGCAGTTACCCATTGCCCCCGGCGAAAAGCGCGTCGCTTTAAGAGGTCTAGACTGGCTTGCCTATCAGCAAATGAAAGCGTTACTCAATGAACGCACCAGGGCACGGTTAACCTATGATCGCGGCACTTTAGAAATTACGATGCCCTCTGAACCCCATGAGTTCTATGCACGCCTGATTGAGCTATTCGTTCGTATTTTGGTTGTAGAGCTGGGTTTACAAATTAAAACTTTAGGATCAACCACCCTAGACAGGGAGGATTTAGCCCGAGGGTCGGAACCGGATAATGGCTACTATATTCAACATCAACCCCAAGTCGCTGGACGCACAGTTGATTTAGCTGTGGACCCACCGCCGGATTTAATCGTAGAAGTGGATATTAGCCACACAGACATTGATAAAAATGCGCTGTATGCAGCCATGGGCGTACCTGAATTTTGGCGCTTTAACGGTAAGCTCTGGCGGATTTATCAGCTTCAGAGCAACGCTTATGTAGAGGTAGATCGTTCACCTACATTTCCCATGGTCGCAAAAGAGAAGCTGTACGAGTTTTTAGCCCTTTGCCAACACAGTGAAGTAGACGCCGAAATTAATTTTCGCACCTGGGTAAAACAACAAACGTAGGTTGGGTTGCTACAAAACCAACCCTATCGCCGACAAACCAAAACCTCATCAACCCAACAAATCCCACACCCATCGCCTACATCTCCGCAAAATGATCCAGCAGTTCGCGGTGAATAAAGCGATAGCGACCACCAATTCGCTGCAACAGGCGACGCTCTGCACAGTAATTTAGAAAGCGAGCATAGTTCCAAGGAGTCTTGCCATTGCAAGTGAGAATTGCACGAAGAGTCAGATGTTGAATCAGTGCAACCCCACCCCCAAGACCAATGCCAAACCACAAAGTCATAGCTAT
>JAHQVZ010000143.1 GCA_019634055.1 Leptolyngbyaceae cyanobacterium MAG.088 | reverse complement strand
GCAGAGGTTACTCGTACTTATATTGCAGGTGGAGCCCCTCAGCTACTGGTGTTTAACCAAAGCGGACGCTTGCTAACCCAAAGTAATCCAGCTGAGATCCAGGCATTAATTGAGGGCCTAGTAATACCTGAAACAGATGTTTACTTTGTGGCCATAAGTCCCCAAGGCACGACACCCGTTTTAGACGTACAAGAACTAATTGTAGATTGGCAAATTGCCGACAATAGTAGCTTTGACTATACCCTAACCCTGACTGGTGTAACGCCATATCAAGCCCTCATGCCTTAGGCATTGGTTAAATCCGTTCTGCAAGTCGCAGCTTGGCAGAGCGGGCCCTGGGATTTTGTCTGACTTCTTCGGTGCTAGCCATAATTGGCTTTTTAGTTAGCACGTTCAGCTGTTCATGATTCCGCAGGCCATGTTTGACACGGCGGTCTTCAAGACTATGAAAACTGATGATGGCCAATCTACCAGCCGGTGCTAGCCAGTTAGGAACCATTTCAATCAGCTGTTCTAACACGTCTAACTCCTGATTAACAGCAATGCGCAGAGCCTGAAAGACACGGGTTGCTGGATGAATGCGGCCATGGCGATATTTGCCTGGAACACTGGCTGCGATCGCGTCAGCTAAATCTGTTGTGGTTTGAAATGGCCGACGTTCCACAATACGACGAGCAATACGGCGAGAGAGACGTTCTTCACCGTAATGATAAAAAATATCCGCCAGTTCACGTTCTGAGCGATGGTTAACTAATTCGGCGGCCGTTAGGGCTTGGGTAGGATTCATCCGCATATCCAACGCTCCCTGATGGCGAAAGCTAAAACCCCGTTCGGGCCGGTCCAGTTGAGGAGAACTCACACCCAAATCCGCCAGCACACCATCAAAAAGTCGGTCAGAAATAGTAAACTCGGCAAAATTGCCATGCCAAAAGGTGACTCGATCTCCAAATTCTTCTAGATTCTGCCGTGCGGCCTCAAGTGCCATCGGATCTTGATCCAATGCCAGCAGATGAATGGTTGGATCGGTTTCGAGAATCAGACGACTATGTCCACCCCCTCCTACCGTGGCATCAATGTAGTAACCATGGGGTTTGGGAGCCAGGCCTGACAAAACTTCCTTGGCTAAAACCGGTTGATGGGCAAAATTAGGTGCCGAATGGGTCATATAATCAGCGCTACTCAAGGAAGCACCTCATTGAAATCGAAGTCGCATCATACCTTAGTTAGCGCTTTAGTTCGTTCTTTGGGCGGTTTTCAGCGAAGAATCTTGCTAGAATTCTAGGGCGAATAAGCATCAGAGAATAATACGGCATAGTTTCTATGACACGGCTCGAAACCAGAACAGAGCCCATGGTAATTAACCTGGGCCCTCACCACCCTTCAATGCACGGGGTATTGCGACTTATCGTTACCCTCGATGGTGAGGACGTGATTGATTGTGAGCCTGTAATTGGCTATCTGCATCGAGGCATGGAAAAAATTGCCGAAAGTCGCACGAATGTTATGTTTGTGCCCTACGTTAGCCGTTGGGACTACGCGGCAGGCATGTTTAATGAAGCCATCACCGTGAATGCTCCAGAAAAGCTGGCTGATATTGAAGTGCCTAGACGGGCCAGCTACATTCGAGTGATTATGCTTGAGTTAAACCGCATTGCTAATCATCTGCTGTGGTTAGGCCCCTTCTTAGCTGACGTCGGTGCTCAGACACCCTTTTTCTACATTTTCCGTGAACGGGAAATGATTTATGACCTGTGGGAAGCCGCTACCGGTGCACGGTTAATCAACAACAATTACTTCCGTATTGGTGGTGTTGCAGCCGATTTGCCCTACGGCTGGGTTGATAAATGCGCCGACTTTTGCGACTACTTTTTACCCAAGGTTGATGAGTACGAAAAACTGATTACCAATAACCCAATTTTTCGTCGTCGCGTAGAGGGAATCGGCACAATTACCCGTGAAGACGCTATCAACTGGGGACTTTCAGGCCCTATGCTGCGGGGGTCTGGAGTTAAATGGGATCTGCGCAAAGTGGACCATTATGAGTGCTACGACGACTTTGATTGGGATGTACAGTGGGAAACCGCTGGAGATTGCTTTGCCCGTTACATTATCCGCGTACGGGAAATGCGAGAGTCCGTAAAAATCATTCGCCAGGCCATCAAAGGGCTCCCCGGTGGTCCTTATGAAAATTTGGAAGCAAAGCGGATGGCGGAAGGTCCCAAATCGGAATGGAATGGGTTTGACTATCAATTTATTGGCAAAAAAATCGCTCCCACATTTAAGATTCCATCTGGCGAACATTATGTTCGTCTAGAAAGTGGCAAGGGTGAATTAGGGGTCTTTATTGTTGGGGATGACAGTATTTATCCTTGGCGTTGGAAAATTCGGGCCCCTGACTTTAATAACCTACAAATTTTGCCTAATTTATTGCGAGGGGTAAAACTTGCAGACGTTATGGCAATTTTAGGGAGTATCGATGTAATTATGGGCTCAGTCGATCGCTAAGGCATAGCTTTTGGATTGAACCAAGCACCTATGGGTAAGAATGTGGACTCATCAATAGTCTTACTCTGAGCTACTCGACTCATCATCAATATTGCAGTCCGTAACCTGATTAATAGAGTTGATATAACCTTCATGGGCGGTAGACCCGTCAGGATACGTCACAAAAGCCATGTCAGCCTGGTCAAAGCGAGTGCTGCGGGTAATGGCGTTATACATATCGGCGTAGCGCATATAAGCTTGGCTAAAATTAGCCCCGCTCATATCTGCTGCTCGTAAGATTGTGCCGTAGAGGCTAGCACTTTGAAAGTTGCTATTAACTAATCGCGCTGAACAAAGGTTCGCATCTCGAAGTTCAGCGTTGGTTAGATCTGCTTGCTCAAGATTGCTATATTCCAAAGTCCCTTGGAGAATTTTGGCATTGCGCATATTGGCACGTACTAGACTGGCTTCCTCTAAGTCAGCCCCTCGCATATTGGTATAGCTTAAATCCGCTTCATCCAGTTTAGCCTCACGAAAAACGGTGTTAATTAAGAGGCTGTTACTAAAATTAGCTCCCCGTAAGTCAGAGCCAAAGAAATTAGCCCGACTCAGGTCTTGATTGCTAAAATCCTTGCCCCGCAGGTCACAACTAACACAGGTATAGTTTGGATGCTGAGGGTCAGTCATCGCATCCAAAGAGTTACCCTGCTGAGTGAGAGCTGCTGCTGGATCACTTGATTTTGATAGCACCTTATTGACCTGCGGCAATCGCAGCAGCAATGGAGCCATAGCAGCAGATAAAATCAACAGGGTTAGCAGAAAATTTAGCTTCATAGGCTTTGCACTGTCGATAATAAAAAAATTATCTAAAAGAGTTAGAGATATAAGATTGGAATAGGACTCAATGCAAGAATAAAGGCTCTTCCATTTATACATGTCCTACTTACATGGACGCCCACCAGAACAATCCGTCCAAGATCATATGTTTTACCTATTAAAAAATCAAAAATAATTTATTTTAGTTATACCTAGTCCTGTATTTAGCTTGATACCCTGATGCTAATTTCTATGCTAATTGAGTTTATTCACCTTTATAAAAGGTTTGAAAATAGATGAATTTGTTCTCTCGCTTTCTTAAACTGCCTCCTGACGTTAGCAGTTTTGGATGGATGGTTTAAGAGGGGTCATAAAGGCGATAACTCAACCTTACGTTATTATTCACCGATTACAGATTGAATTCCATGGGCTCATCTCCCTTCCGTAGTATTTTCCTACCATCGTTAGTGTCATCGGGATTAGCATTCGCCGTTATAACCTTACCGTTGTCGATGGCTAATTCCGTACCAACTTGGGTAGCACCTAGTCAATCTCGAGGGACTCTAGTTAGTCCTCTAGATAATTCAGCTAAACCAATCATCCGTTATATTGGCATTGCCATTCTTGGCAGTGTCAGTACTGGCATGATAACGGCAGATGTCCTCAGGCGCATTTATCGACGGCGACGTGCGCTATCTACAGTACCGGCTCCCTTTGATACGACTACTGCCATTGATGAAACAATTGTTCAGGAGCAGGCACCGTCTACAACAAGCTTTGATGAGCAACTGCCTTCTTCTATGGGCGTCGGTAGTTCAATGACATTAAATGGGCAAAGTTTGTTAGCAACAAACCTGGCTCCAGGACAAACCGTTGTTCATTTTAGAGGATATACCCAGAACAACAGTGTAGATGGTTTAGAGTTGCAGCCAATCGCATGGGATGATCTGATGCAGCTAGATGCGGATGCTCCCGAAATTGACATTCCTATACTGACGTTTTTAGAGCAGGTAGAACCAGCACATTTAGATACCGGCAATGCCATGGTGTTTGGTGTACGTTATCAAAATAAGTACTACTGTCTATGGCGTAGTACATCAGATGTAGAGCAAGTCATGGGATGGGCACGACGTTTAATTCGGCAAAATCGAGACGTAATTGTGACTCAACAACAAAGTGAAACACAATATTCATTATGGTATGTTCCTCCCAAGCATCTAAGATAATCTAGATTTCAGCCGACTGGATAAGGGTAAATACAGTAGTTTTTTATATTTTTTGTTTTTTATAGCTGAAGAAATATGGCTGATTTATCATCCCAGGTGATTGCCGCCTATACCGAGGGTCGACGAGATTTTAGCTACTGTCAGATGCAGGCTATTCGCATGTCTCAGTATGTGTTGACTGAGATTGACCTGTGGGGTTGTAATCTGGCGGATGCCCATCTGGCAGATGTTGATTTCAGCGGCAGTAATTTACGTGGAGCCGATTTGCAACGGGCAAATTTACGGCGCACTAACTTTCAGGCAGCTGATTTACGGGGTGCTTGTCTTAGGGATGCTCAAGTTGAAGATGCTAATTTCCAGGATGCGATCGCAGATTACCAAACCCAATTTCCCGAAGATTTTGACCCCCTACAAGCAAGCGTTCATTATTTAGGACAAAAAACCACACTCATTGACTGTAACCTCAGTCAACGTGATTTAGGAGGAATTGACCTTAGCTATAGTGATTTAGCTGGCGCTCAACTAGTCCAAACTAATCTGTTAGGAGCCTGGTTAGTCGGGACACAGCTAACCGAAGCCAACTTGAGTAATGCAAACCTAAACTCAAGCAATCTTTCCAATGCAAATTTGCAACGGGCTAAATTTAAGAATACTAATTTGACCCGAGCTAACTTATCAAAGGCAATTTTATTTGGCGTTGATTTAAGTCAGACAAATCTCAAAGAAAGCTGTTTATCTGGAGCCGTCTGTGATTCAGCTACCCAATGGCCTGAAGATTTTGATTGGGAATGGGCCGGCGTTTATTGTCTAGGTCCAAATCAATCCTTGTGGGCGGCTGATTTAAGTAACCTGATACTAGTTGGCATTGACCTAAGTGGAGCCAATCTTGTCGGCGTTAATTTCACGGGCGCTGATTTATGGGGTGCAAATCTACAAGGCTGTGATTTACGAGATGCTTGTTTGGCTGGCACTAATCTATGGGGGGCTAACCTTATAGATGCGGACCTCACAGGAGCTGAAATTGATACGGCTAACCTAGAAGCCGCAATGCTCTCCTAATTAGAAGAATACCGATAAAGGCAATGGGCAGTCTTCTCGTCGGCCCCTACTGCCCAGCGAGCCTGGCGAGCGAACTGCCCATTGCCCATTACCCGTTCTCTCCTGAATCTTTAATTTTGTACAGCCCCTTTAATACAAGAACTCTTTGGGCTCAGCAGGACGATTAGTTTGTCGTTCTTTAGGAAAATCAACTTGATAGGGCATTGGTGGCTCCTCAATTAAGATGTGCCTAGTGCCCCAACCATCGTTGTAGAGCTCAGGACGAACAGCTATCTCATTGCTGACGGGAACATCCAAAACTTTTTGCATCTCTAGATAGCGTCGCCCATCAGGCGTTGTTTGCAACAGTTCTGGAGATACTTTGAGACCCTGTTGAGCCAGAATACGTTCTAATGTGGTGAGTTGGTCCAAGGGAGTATAGGTAGCCATGACAATAATCTCATCAAGAGGCTCCACATCCATTTCCAACTCTGTTTGATCAAGCTGCCAAGTTTCTTTTCTGCTACCATCAGCCGCTGGCTGTTTAAGAGTTAGTTCTCCCTGCCAGCGACCATTTTGAACAGTGACAACTTGATAATCTAACACTGAAAACGTTGGTTTAG
>JAHQVZ010000142.1 GCA_019634055.1 Leptolyngbyaceae cyanobacterium MAG.088 | reverse complement strand
GCTTAGGAGTCAATGCTGATGGATATCAAATGGTGGATGGGTCAGGGCTGTCGCGCCACAATCTGGTGACGCCCCACACCTTGGTCAATACTCTCCAGGCCATGGCTTATAGCCCCCATAGTGACCTTTATAATCACTCTCTTGCAACCGCAGGAGAAGGCGGCGGTTTAAATTATCGTTACCGTAATATGCCACTGCAAGTGCAGCTCCAAGCGAAGACGGGCTATGTTAGCAATAATGAGTCTCTAGCCGGTTATTTACAACCCGCCGAACATCCACCTTTAGTATTCAGCATCTTTTTAAACAACGCTAACCTATCTGCTACAGCCATGCGACAAATTATTGATGAGATGATTCTAACTATTGCCCAACTCTCAGAGTGCTAGATTCACAAGCAGACCACACCATCTGGAATGATCCCCAATCAACCTGTATCTATAACTGTAACAAGGAGCTTCACAGAAAGCCAACAGTTGCCAATTAGATAGTTTGGCGCATGTAGTTAACAAAAATGGTAATGACTAACGTCATTAAGTGACAACAGCTATGAGCGCAGACAGCTACGGGACATAGTCAACAGCTGTCTATAACAGGGAAATAAGCAACGACAACGCAGTGTATCACTTGCTTGTGTCCCCCCACTAATCAAAACTTATCAGCCAACGTAAATCTCCCAGCGCTACACTCATTTATGAGCGCCTTCCATGGATCCTTTCATCAATCAGGTGCTGTGCCAACGCTATAAAATCCGCACTCGCCTCAGTCAAAAGCCAGGACGTCGCACCTTTATTGCGACTGATTTAAATACAAATACCACAGTTGTCGTCAAACTCTTATTGTTTGACATGGAGTTTACATGGGAACACCTCAAGCTATTTAAGCGAGAAAGTACTGCATTGCGTTCTTTAGAGCATCCAGCCATTCCTAAATACCTTGATTTTGTTGACATTGAAACAGAGCTAGGTAAAGGGTTTTTACTGGTTCAAACCTACATGAAAGCAAAGTCTCTGCAAGAGTGGGTGACAGCAGGTCGCACCTTTAGTGACACTGAGCTTCATCACATTGCCCAGGATGCTCTCAATATTCTGGAGTATTTGCATAACCGCAATCCAGCCGTTATTCACCGTGATATTAAGCCGAGCAATTTACTCCTTACAGAGCCCAAAGATAACGCCCCTGGACAGATCTATCTGGTTGATTTTGGTGGCATTCAAGCACCACAGCAGGGCAGCACCGTCACCGTGATCGGCACCTATGGCTACATGCCATTAGAACAGTTTGGTGGGCGCGCAGTAGCGGCCTCTGACCTGTACAGCCTGGGGGCCACCTTGATTTACCTGGCTACAGGACAACATCCAGCCAACTTGCCTCAAAAAAATATGCGGCTTCAGTTTGCTGACAAGGTTCACCTGAGCTCTGAGTTTACTAACTGGCTAAGCTGGCTCACTGAGCCAGACCTGGCTAAACGACCTGGAACAGCCGCTATTGCCCGGAAAGGGCTGAATGAACCTGAGGCTCATTCAGCCCCTGAGAAGGCTAGAGTACAACAGCCAGCGGGTCTTTCCAGACTGCATCCACTGCGTGAGCCTACGCCTACCCATAGCGTCATTAAACTGAGCCATATCCAAAACGACTTCAATATCCAAGTTCCCGGCAAGAACATCAAATTTGAAGCTCTCTTTCACAGGTTAAAGCGCAAGGGAATGTATTCTCTCACGTTTAGTAGAACGTCTAAAGGGGCAATTCTCTCATTAGTAGAGCTGCATAAGGGAAAATCCAGAAAACTGTTTCAACAGCCACTCACTCAAATGATTGCATCGCCTGATCGGGTTCCCTATTATCGGATTACTTTAAAAAGTGAAGGGAGATTTCCATCTCTCCGAATCAAAGGCAGCTATCATGAAATTCGTTGGATTTGTGATGAGTTAGATACCTGGTCTCGTATGCCTGTACTGTACAGGTCTGCGCTGGCATCTGAAGGACTTAGGGATAGACTGGCATTAAAAGAGTCGAGAACCTGAACTTCAAACCAATTGTGCGTCAAGACTCAGATGTAGGATGACGTCAGTAAAAGCGTAAAGGGTCAAACCAGATAAAGAGTCACTCTTGCCCCTTTACGCTTCATCCGTATCCCACATCCGTATTTCCATCCCATGTTTTAGTTTGAACCCTTCATCCATTAAAGCTTAGACACGTTGCAGATAGTTGGTAGATCAGCAATTATCTATTTTCAGGTATAAATGCTTTTTCCATATCAAGGCATTGCCAATCCACAACTCTCTTTTGAGCAATTGTCTCAGCATGTTGATAACTAGCTGGTTTAGGGGGCAACAGTTGTTTGGTTTTCACATAGTACATAATTGCCAAGAACTCACGTATAATCTGCTTACGCCATTGTGGAAACTCTAACCTGACTGGATTAGACACAACATCAAATCCAAAATTTCGATAGAGCAATGTCGTGCGTCCGGTATGTAAACCATCGGTGACCAGCAAAATTTTAGTTTTTTCTGAAGAAGCCGGGTCAAAGGGCAGATGCCGCTTAGTGTAGAACGCATTTTCCCAGGTGGTTGCTGCACAGGCTTCACCGCTGACGTTGGCAGCCGGCACTCCCATGTCTTGAGCAAGGTCAACCAAAATAGGGGCATCATTAGCACCACTCATAAATATGTGGGGAGCTCGACCTGCCTGCCATAATTCTACCGCTGCCTTTGCCCGCCGCTCGTTATAGCCAGTCCCACGACCAACCACAACAATGGCATCGACAGGTTCACCCTGATCTCGACGGGCAACCAATAAACGTAATCCTCGATTCACCCACCAGGGTGAAAGGCCTAAAACCAGTAAAATACCTATGCTCCATCTGATGGCGTGACGCACTGATGGATAAAAAATATGCTGACAGCCTTTACATTGATAGGGTTGGAAAACTTTAACCTTAGCTCCATGCTTTTGCACCGAGCGATGTTGACACTTAGGGCAACGCATAGATTTAAACAGAGGTATCTAACAAAGACGCTTGTGCCCATGCGCAAGCACCTCTGAATAGATACATACTAAAGCTGAAAATTCAGGGCAGAGACAGCTCAGATCACAATCACTGATATTGCATCTGCTCATATCTTCATCCATCATGACATTGGCTATGTTTATGGATGCCCAGCATTCTGATTTATAAATTCTTGCGGTCCGGTATATCCAGAAGCGACGGCCAGGGATTGCAATGATTGCACACCAGCATAGGTCTGGCCATTGATTTCCCAGGTAGGATAACTTTGCACACCGGCTGATCGACAGGCATTAGGCTGAGGATTAATCCCTTCCTCATCGCATTCTACATAGGTCAAATATTCAAAGGCTTGCTTACCAAAGAGTGTTTGCTGTGCATGACAGTGGGGGCACCACCAAGCTCCATATTTCTTGGCACCAATTACAGTTAAGTGCTGAGCCAATGCAATTTCCGATGCACCCGATTCGGTATTGACAATCGGGGGGGGATTACCCGCGGTAAATGAATCTGGATTTTGCGCATAGGCATATAAACCCGTGGTTGCAATTAGGGCTACCAGAGCCACTGAAATACCGGGTAGTAATAGCTGACCCATACTCTCCCAACGATTGCCCATGAGGGTCAACCCCCAAAGCCCCACGCTGATAAAGGCAGACAGCAGGCAGGACACACAGGGCTCTTGCAGCACTCCAAACATGACGTACAGTAGATAACCACTGAAGATGGTCATGGCGGTGCTGCCAATAAATAAGCCCAGCCAGGTGGGAGCGTCTAAGGATTTGTTGTTGGTGACAACTGGACCAATGGCCAATGCTCCCATCAGGACGTATGAGATCGCACCCAATAGAGGTAACGACAGCCCGCCTAATTGAACATAGGCACTCCCGGCTATAGCACTACTCCCCTTAGCCATACAACCTATGGCTAATAGCAGACCCGCTGCAGAGACCCCAGCAATAAGATAACGAGAATTCCGATGAAACCAGGTCGTTGATTGTTTACGTTTGCGTGCCATTTTTCCACTATGTAAATCTAAAAGTCGGTATCACTGTTGAACTGAACGTTGATCCTTGCGTGCAACGACCAACGCCCCCATGCAATCAAATCCCTTCAATGGCATAGGCTAAATTCTGCAAGTCTGCCGTCGGCAGATCTGCCACCAAGGCATAGAGATAATCGTCATCACGCCAAAGCACGATGCCGGTACCATCAGGCTGTTGCACCGTTAGCTGTGCCGCCTGAAACTCAGGAAACTCCTCTGCTGATAAGGCCAGCTGATAAGCAGATACGGTTTGCTCCGTCTCTAATTGATAGGTGAGCCGTAATCCTTGAGTCTCTCCCAACTGACAATTACTGCCGCCCAACAACATGCCACGCGGCAACAAGGGCAAAGCTGCCACCGTTGTTGTAAACCCCTGCACCAACGCCAGAATATCCGTCGGCTGGTGCACCACAAAATCCACAGGACCCTTGGGATTTTCTAACGATCGTTGGTGATCTTGCAACAACTGACTCAGCCCTGACCATGTTTGATTAATGCCAGGTTGTTCAGTAGCAGATGTCAACTCCGGTTGAGGCGATTGAGCCTCTAAGAACCGGACCTGACCACTAAGACGTAGGGTGGCTAAGCCACAAACGAGGGCAAGGCCAGCCGCCAGAGTGGTCACGACCCAAGGTAGCCGGGAGCGCGGTTGCAAACTTGGCAAGGGTTGCAGACTTGGTAAGGGCGGAGAGATTTCTACCTTGGCCACAGCGAGGATTTGCGATCGCAAGTCTCCCTGTGGTTGCACCTCATCCAAACCATAGGGCATCATCGCCAATGCCTCTTGCAATGACATCACCTCAGCCTGTAACGCTGGCATTTCAGCCAAGAGTCCCTGAAAGGTTTCAGCCTCTAATGAGGTTAAATCACCCAGCACATACCCAGCTACCAGTTCTTGCATTTCTTGAGGTGAAAGCGGTGTAGTCATGTGTCATCCTCCCTCAGCACATCTAGCTGTTTACGCAGCTGCAACAACCCTCGTCGAGCCCAGCTTTTCACCGTACCAAGGGGGACCCCCAAATGCTCAGCAATATCTCGCTGCGATTGACCTTGGTAGTAACTCAGCTCCAACACTTCTCGCTGCCGAGCCTTGAGGGTCGTCAACGCCTGGCGCACTAATGTTCGTCGTTCTTGTTGAGTAATGTGCTTCATAGGCGTAGGCGAGTCAACACCGGACTGATTGTTGTGCCACTTTTGCAAATACTTTTGCTGAGTTGCATGAGACCGTAGGCGATCAATCACTCGCGATCGCGTGAGTGTCGTCAAATACGCCGGCAGGGAACCACGACTCGACTGATAAGAGCGTGTTCGCATCAAACTTAAAAACACTTCTTGGGTTAAATCCTCAGCTTCTGCCACCCGACGCAACCCCTTTAATGCAATGCCATATACCAAACTGCCATAACGATCATAGAGAATGCCTAAAGCCGATAAGTCTCCATCCCATAGGCGAACTACCAGAGCCGCGTCTATCTCACGCTCCATCACCAATTGACCAGAGTTATTTGCTTCATACACTGCCTGGGTCACAGCCATACTGATCGGGTTGCAATAGGTATACGGTCACCAACTCCCATTGGATGCAGTTCCCAATAAAGAAACCGAAAAAGGGAGAACCAAGGCTCTCCCAGATTTAAGTCACAGCCCTCACGTCGAGGGATTTGATAGAAATACGTCTGCCCAGCAACCTTGGATGCAGTTCCACAAAAAAAGGACAAAAGAAAAGGGAGAACTCACGCTCTCCCCATCAGGCTCAATCTGTTATTTTGCAGATTATGAAATGCACTAAGCCACTTGCTTACGCTTACGACCAGCAACCACCAAGCCACCAGCAGCTAGTAGACCTAAGATAGTTCCTGGCTCCGGCACATCTTCTACAACATTATCTTCCACTAACTCCACACTAAAACGAGCCACTTGGTAACCAGCGGCTGTAAAATCAGCGCCCGTAAAGTTTAGAGGTAGGCCATTAAACTCACTAGAATCAGTAGTTGTCAAAATCCGACCATCAGGAATGAATCCAGGATGAAGGGCAACAACACCGTTTTCGTCTGTCCCCGTATTAGGAGCAGCCTGTCCCAAAAATGCAGTACTAGAGGCTAGCTCATCATTGACCTCAGTCCCCCCATCCAGGACGTCACTACCCAAGACCACAAAGTCAGCACCTAAGAAATTACCCGCATCATCAAAGATTTCATGGGCAAACGGATTGCCATTAGCAATAAAAGCATCATTACTAGGCAACACCATGGCTGCATAGCTAAAGTACTGATTGGTAGGATCCACCTCGAACGTAAAACTAGTGGACTCCCCAACTTCTAAAG
The DNA here is from genome assembly GCA_019634055.1 of Leptolyngbyaceae cyanobacterium MAG.088. Taxonomy (GTDB): domain Bacteria; phylum Cyanobacteriota; class Cyanobacteriia; order Phormidesmidales; family Phormidesmidaceae; genus Leptothoe. The sequence continues at coordinate 12,928 of JAHQVZ010000142.1, read as the reverse complement.
GAGGAGGGCCATCACTGAGTAGAGTACCTTGCACTCCATCAGGATTACTAGCAGCAAACGCTTCTGTCAGCGGTTCATTATTGCCATCTTCCACAAGTTCTTCTACACCAGGAAAACCATCCAAGGACTCACCTCGATCATATAGATCAAAAGTACCGTCATGAAAGCCCACCCAGGCAGGTGTGAGCAGGCTGCCATTTTCTGGCGCAAGGTTTTCAATTGTCACTTTAAGCGTGGCAGCAGATGCAGCCGTTGCCATTGTTGTCATAGCTCCCAAACTCACCGCAGTGGCAACAGCCACCCGATGACGGGAGAAAAGAGCAGACATATTCATAGATTAGAGTGATAAAACTTCAGTGAAAATATCAACCTTGTCTAAGTCGAGAATCTGACACAGAGTTGGTCATTCCCCCTTAGAAAAATTCTGGATGAATAGCGTAATTTTCCACTGAGGCAGTTTTGAGAAATCACTGAGAACTTTGTAACAAAAATAAGAAGCCTCTGAGAAAACCCTGAGCCGCTAACGAATTGAAATCGTAAATTCATTCCTCAAAAATTGTGTCTACGATGAAATTGCGTATTTTCGCGTTGAATACAGCTCATGAGCCACGCCCATAGACAAACTTTCTTAGCGTACGTTGAAAAATAAAGACTGAATGCGATAGTAATTATCAGAAGAAACTGAGAATTTCTCATGGCAAACGCACAGACTCAAACACTGACATTGGCTAGTCAGCATGAATGCTTTGGTGGCACCGTCGGTATCTATAGCCATATATCTGAACAATGCCAATGCCCTATGAAGTTTGCAGTTTACCTTCCCCCCCAGGCTAAAACTGAGCCGGTTCCAGTGCTGTATTTTTTGTCAGGCCTCACCTGCACTGAGCAAAATTTCATCACAAAAGCCGGAGCGCAACGCTATGCCGCCCACTATGGCCTAATGCTAGTGGCACCAGATACCAGCCCTCGGGGTGACGATGTTCCCGACGAAGAGGGCTGGGACTTTGGCAGTGGTGCAGGTTTTTATGTAGACGCCACTGCAGACCCTTGGGCAAAAAACTATCGTATGTATAGCTATGTGACTGAGGAGCTACCTGCCTTAATTCGGGCAAACTTTCCTGCTACCGACCGGCAGGGTATTTTTGGACATTCTATGGGAGGCCATGGGGCTCTGGTCTGTGGCCTGCGTAACCCTGATAAATATCAGTCAATTTCAGCTTTTGCCCCCATTGCAGCTCCTAGCCAATGCGCTTGGGGCCAGAAAGCACTAGGCAAATATCTAGGAGCAGACAGGTCTACCTGGTCTGCCTATGATGCTAGCGAACTGGTCAAACAGTATGCTCAGCCCAACAGCCCTATTCTCATTGACCAGGGATTAGCCGATACGTTTTTAGAACAGCAACAACTTAAGCCTGACGTGTTTAAAGGAGCCTGCACACAGGTAGGACAACCCTTAACCCTGAGAATGCAAACTGACTATGACCATGGCTATTACTTTATTGCCACCTTCATGGAAGATCATATTGAGCACCACGCTAAGGTTCTCTGTTCGTAGGAGATAATCGCATCGGCTGGGCAATGTGGTAGCCCTGCATAAAGTCGATGCCAATATGTTGCACCCGCTGGCAAATATCAAGAGTTTCCACACTTTCGGCAATGGTTTTCAAGCCCATTACCTGGGTTACCTTATGAATCGATTCCACAATTGCAACAGCCGTTTCGTCTACGACCATATCTGTGATAAATTTGCCATCGATTTTGACATAGTCAATGGGTAACGATTTGAGATACGAAAACGATGACATACCCGAACCAAAGTCATCCAGGGCAAAGGATATCCCTAGCTGCTGCAACTGCTTCATAAATTGAGCCGCTTGACTCAAATTTCTAACCGCAGCTGTTTCAGTAATTTCGATACAAATTGACTCAGGCGGCAGGGGACTATGGGCTAACGTATCGATAAAAAATTTCAGAAAGGGCTCGTCACATAAGCTAGCTCCAGATAAGTTCAGCATGTAAACAGTATTGGGGTTAACGACACCAGATTGAGCTAAATCGTCTAAGACATGGGTCACCACCCATGCGTCTATAGCAACAATCAAATCGTAACGTTCAGCAGCTGGCATAAATTGATCGGGGGCAATCAGGGTGCCATCAGCTGCCACCATACGCAACAGCAGTTCGTAATGATGTACACCGGAAGCTGCTTGGGTGGATTGAACCGGCTGACTATATAGACAAAAGCGATTGTGGGCCAACGCATCCTTAATACGTAAACTCCATTGCTGCTGACCCCGCTGCTGCAAAATGTTGACGTCATTCGCCTGGTATATGCGTACTCGATTACGGCCTTGGGCTTTGGCTTGATAACAGGCCGCATCTGCGGCATTCATGGCCGTAACGACATTGGTAATATCTGAGTTTAAGACGACTAAACCAATACTGACACCAATGTGGAATGTGGTGTCATCCCAAGTGAACTGAAGATTTTGAATGGCAGTGCGAATTTTCTCTGCGATCGCAAGCGCTTCCTGACGACTACAACCATAAAGAATCACGCCAAATTCATCGCCGCCTAATCGTGCCAACGTATCAACATGACGAATTTGCTGCTTAACCAAGGCTGACACTTGTTGCAACAGCTCATCGCCCGCCGTGTGCCCACAGGTGTCATTCACCACCTTAAAACGGTCTAAATCTAAATAAAACAATATATGAGACTGGCTCGCATAGTCCGTCAAGGCAGATTGTAAAATCTCTTCAAAGCGCCAACGATTAACTAAGCCCGTCAGGCTATCGTGACTCGCTTGCCACGAAAGTTGTTGAGACGTTTTACGCGCCTGGGTAACATCGCGAAAAACCATTACCACCCCTAGCATTTGGCCAGTGCGATCGCAAATCGGAGCAGCCGAGTCATCAATACCATACTCAGACCCATCCCGAGACAACAACAAACAATGATCTACCACATCAGTCATTTGACCATCTTTCAAAACCCTGGCCACTGGGCTTTCCACAAGCTCCCGTGTCGTTTCATTTAACATCACCAAAATGTCTTCTAAAGGCTTCCCTATCGCCTCTTGATTGGACCATCCTATTAATGTTTCCGCCACTGGATTCAAGTACGTCACCTGACCCCAAGCATCCGTTGTCAAAACAGCATCAGCAATGGACTTTAATGTCACCTGAGCCAACTCTTTTTCCTGAAATAGTTCCTGCTCTGCTGCCTGGCGTTGATCGATTTCACGGCGCAACTCTGCTGTACGTTCTGCCACCAATTCCTCTAAGCGATTATGGTGTCTTTCCAGCTCTAACTCTAGCCGTTTCCGCTCACTGATATCTTCAGCAACAACAACCAGGCATCCACTATGTGAGGTAGTAACCCGTGAAATTGTTACATGTAGCCATAGCGTACTGCGATCAAACCGTAGACATAGCTTATCGTAGGTAAATGACTCTCTGACACCCTCAATTAGCTGGGTCAACCCTTCTAACGTCGCAGCATGATAGTCGGGATGGGTCAGATCCAATGCTTTTTTGGCGAGCATCTCTTGCTGAGCATAGCCAAAAATCTCACACCAACGCTGATTAACCTGCAGAAAATCTCCCTGAAAGTTAATCGTCGCAATTCCTGCAGCTGCCCGATCAAATATCAACTGAAACTGGTTTTCTTGAGCACCTAAGTGGGATATCAGCGTCTGATCAAGCTGTTTTAAAAGCTCCATATTACTATTTTTAAGGTTGTTGATATATTCCTGTATCATCTCAACGGCATGACACATATCCAGATTGACCACGCTCACCACATGGTCTTGTTTATCTACAACCGATAAATGTCGTATTCCATGTTGTTGCAGTATAGCAAAGCAAAATAGCTGATCGTCTAGTTCATCGTTCCTTACGGTAATGAAAGGCGATGTCATCACATCGGCAACACCTAACTTTGTCTAATCTTCACCTTGGGCAATTAGTCTAACGGTGTCTCAGGAGAAATCAACAATGGACAATCATCGACGACTGACATTATCCGTCAGCTATCCACAGAATGACCATTGAACGATCCGGATATGATGCAGATATGAAAATATCCGATCACTCACCGCATTAATGATTGTTAGTTTTTTATGTGAATCAGTGACACCGCAAAAGAGCGGAATTTCTATCGGTCATTACAAGCATGACTATCAGATCACAAAGATGTAGAGACCTCGACGAAGCCATGGTAATTCACCTTAAACAGAGACCTATCCAGACAACAGTTAAAGAGTGTAGGCTTCAAAACCTCGTAGGTTTGAACTAACAAGATATGCTTAACCACCCAATAAAAATAAACCAACCAATGTTGCACTATTCCAAAGACTGTGGATCAACATGGGCGCTAGCAGATTTCGAGATCGCGTATAAACCCAGGCCAGAATTGCCCCTAACAACGTCAGGGGAATCACCTCTGATAAACTGAGATGAGCCGATGCAAAAATGAAGCTACTGAGCACAATCGCCCCCCAAACAGGCATATAGCGGGTCAAAGAAGGCAATAAAAAACCACGGAACAAGATTTCTTCAAACAATGGAGCCGCCACCGCCGCTGTCACAAAAAACAATAGCAAGGCAATGCCATCACTTTCTTGCAAAACCGTCTGCAACAGAGGATTATTCCCCCCCTGTCCATGCCAGATTTGCTGGTTTAAAGCAGAGATTGCAATCATTAATGGCAACGCTACCAAATACCCCCCAATTCCCCAAAGAGGCCAACGATCAAACAGCCTCAGTTGAAACCAGTCCTTTGGCAATGGTCGATAGGTCCAGATTGAGCCGACTAACACGGCAATACCGCTAGCGGACATCAGTAAATAAAAAATCATGGAATACAACGCCCTGCCACGACTGGTGGTAGACGCAAAGCTGAGTCCCGAGAGGCTCAAGATCAAAGGAATTAGCAACTGTCCCACAAAGAAAAAGCCAACGATGAGCACCTGCCAGATAATTTCCCCATCCCAGGGCACCTCCCATGGGCTCACGGGCGCTCCCAGCAACGACTCCTCCCGACGGGTAAACCACTGCACACCAAAGAAAATCAGCAGACCTACACCAAGAATGCAAGCCAACACTGGCATCGCACCCACGGCTGCCAACTTCACCAGTTTAGATTGAGCTTCAGTTTGCTCTTGAGCCTGCAGGTCAGTCAGATCAACGGTGCGCTCGTCCACGGTATAGAGCTGTTCTAAAACCCGATATTGAAACCAACCGCTAAGTTGGCCCGTGATGATCTCTTCTGCGACCGGACTAATAACGGGCGTTTTGGCCCATAGGTCTAATAAAACAGTGGCAACATCAGCAGTTGTCTCATTTCCATCTGTTAGTGGTTGCCAACGTTGACGGGCTTTATTAATCTCTTTTTGCTGAGTGGCAATGATACCTAGCTTCAAATCGATTTCATCAATCAGTGTTTGCTGCTGACTAATAGCTGTCTCAAATTTCTCAGGCTGTGGAACGCGGGCTGCATCTTGGGCAGCGAGTTGCCTTTGAGCGCGCTTCACCCCAGCCGCCGCTTCTTTGCGTACCGACGCATACTGCTTTTCAACAGATTCCAGCGGTTTAGCCCCTAGCAGTGCATCCCCTAGTTGGTTAAATTCATCCTTTTGTAGCTCATCCCACTCAGATGCTTGCAATAGCAAGTCACTCTGATATAGCTGAAGTTGCCCAGTCACTTGAGGCTGAGAAAAACTTTCATACAGAGACGACGCCACCACCAATGCTACCAGCCCCGTCAAAAGTGATAAAACAATCCGCTTTAGCGACATTAACCAAACCAAGACAGCCTAGGCATTATCGCATTTGAAGGTGGGAAGTGGTGAGTTCGCTGCGCTAGGCAATGGCGAAAAGTTTATCACCACTCACCACTCACTTTTCACCTTTATTACCAACTGTTGCCAACATGATTAATTCTCTGGACAGAGTGATTTAATAGTTTTTGAGCCACGCTGTATCAGCGTATACACTCTGGCCTCCCAACACACGTATAAGACTTCAATACGCTATGAAACGTAGACAGCTAATTGGTTATGGCTTAACCGGTGCCGCTAGCACGGCCACTCTCTCTGCCTGTGCCCAATCCACTACCCCTGCTGCTAGTGGCGATGGAGAATCACTGCCTACAGTGCGTTGGAAGATGGCAACTAGCTGGCCCAAATCATTGGATACGCTGTATGGTGCAGCTGAAATTGTGTGCGATCGCATCGCTGCCATGACCGATGGACGTTTCACCATCGAACCCTATGCAGGGGGAGAAATCGTTCCCCCTTTACAAGTCCTAGATGCAGTCGAAGAAGGGACTGTAGAATGCGGCCACAGCGCCTCTTATTATTACGTCGGTAAAAGTCCAGCCTTAGGGTTTGGCACCACCGTTCCCTTTGGCTTAAATGCCCAGCAGCAAACTGCCTGGCTATATCACGGTGGTGGCTTAGACGCCATGCAAAAGCTCTATGCAAAATTTAATACCATCAACTTCCCAGCCGGTAATACCGGCGTACAAATGGGAGGTTGGTTCAATAAAGAAATCAACACAGCTAGTGACCTGCAAGGTTTAAAGATGCGGATTCCTGGCTTAGGTGGCAAAGTGATGGACAAACTAGGTGTGAATGTCCAGAACCTACCAGGTAGTGACGTCTTCCTGGCGCTTGAGCGTGGCGCAATTGATGCAGCTGAGTGGGTTGGCCCCTACGATGACGAAAAGTTAGGTCTACAAAAGGCAGCCCAGTTTTATTACTATCCCGGTTGGTGGGAGCCTGGTCCTTCCTTTGACATGATGATTAACCTGGATGCCTGGAATACTCTACCAGCGGTCTACCAAGAAGTTGTCAAAACCGCCTGTGTTGAGTCTAATATCAGCACCTTAGCCAAGTACGACGCAGTTAACGGAGCCGCCTTACAAAAGCTGCTAGACGCTGGTGTACAACTTAAACCGTTTAGTGATGAGATTTTGGCTGCCGCCGAAAAAGCTGCCTTCGCCATCTACGAAGAAAATGCAGCTCAAGACGCCGAATTCAAAGAAATCTACGAACAGTGGAAAACCTTCCGCACATCAGTATACGGCTGGAACCGTCTGAACGAACTAGGCTTTGCTAGCTTTGCCAACAAAGAGACCTAAACTGTAGAGACTTAAACTCCGCCATTATCTCGTGCTCAATGTCCCAAGAGTTCATTGAGCACCTTGAATGCACCTCAATCGCCAATACTTTAGGCAGCCCTAGCAGACTTCCCTGCGAAATGAAGCCTAATGTTGTTATGCCACAACTAAAATAAAGTCAGGGTTGATGTATGAGAAAACACATACCAATCTTCCGTCAAATGTTCGAGAGTATAATTAACTGTTCCAAATGGACTACCGTACCGATTGGGCTGATATACAAAACCATAGGAAATCACATCTAGTCCAACTTCTCCCGATGTCACGTGAAAGTAAACGCCCCCTCTTGGGTCGGGGCCATAGCGTTTCACCTTATAGAGCCCAATATGTTTATCAACTTGTGACACCGAATCGGGTATAACAATCAGAGATTTTTCAAAAGCTGTTTGACTCACTCTAAACGCAACCGTTGGTAAAATCTCCAACTGTATAATCCCCCACGTTAGCCCAGCCATAACAGGTGCAGCAATCGCTAACCATCTTGGACAAACATGCGTAGCAAACAACCAGTGACGGCACTGCCAAACGCACCACACAACAGTTGGAACGACCAAAAAACCTAGGGGAGAAACAACCAGAAACAGAGCAAAAAATTTAACCCAAAACAATACATGGGTCGGCTGACCAGGGTAAATGCTTGAGTACAAAACCAGCACACAAGCAACAATCCCTGCTATGCAAACATATTTATAAAATCGAGTCGTTAACAATGTTATATACGAAGATCAGACTACTAATATGAGTTGATGCACCCTGAAAGCCCTGATGGAGAATACAAGGCGACATCCCCATTTTTCGTAATCAATTCAAAAGCATCCATAGGATAAAGGAGCCTGTACAGTGGGGAGGCTCTATCACCAGGTTTATTTACAAAAAACTCAGATTACGTCTTAAGCACTCGTTAGTCCTGGTCACATAAGATTCAACAAATCCCGGCATGCTGACATAGATAACGAGTAGTAAGCACTTCACTAGTCATAATCAGCTATTTCAATGCAAATTTCAGGGAATTAAGCCTAAGCGCTAATACTACAAGAGCTCAGGCATGACTACCCGAACTCTTGTAATTAGATATAGCAACTACGTCGGTATAACGCACAATGACTGGACGTCAATACTGCGTAGCCATAGAAAACGTTATTACCAACTTTTGCGGCCACCGCCGCCACCGCCACCGCCACGATCTTGGCGAGGCTTAGCTTTATTGACCTTGAGCACACGCCCCATCCATTCCGCACCGTCTAGTGCTTCAATAGCGGCCGTTTCTTCAGATTCTGACTCCATTTCTACAAACCCAAATCCACGCATACGTCCAGTTTCACGATCCTTGGGAAGATGAACACTCTTAACGGTCCCATATTCCGCGAATACATCCGTTAGATCATCATTTGTAACATCATAGGATAGGTTACCTACATAAATTGACATATTGTGTCTCCAAAACTTAGGGGAAATATAGAGGAAAGTTTCGAGAAGGATAATGTCAATGGAAAAACGTGAAAATTCGTTAATACTAGAAACAAAAGTTACCAACCGATCTCTTTCTCCGAGCTAACTATAGCTTACTAAAAAGTCGCTTGAGCGAATTAAGAAGCTCTATTAATCTTGAAATAAAGACATCAGCTGGCCATAGCCGAAGAAAGGCCCAAAATCACTACTATCCAATGCTTTCCCATCAGTCCACCGAACAGTGATCGCCGATACACTCTAAGAAAAATTGATGGTTTTGCAAACAGATGGTAAGCATATCCTATATAAACGCTAGTGTGGCATCCTGGCGTACCGTAAGTTCATAGACAATCGACTTTATTGCATAATTTTCTATTTCGAATCCGATATCTAAGTAGACAGAACACTGTATTACTTAACCCTCTATATATGACCCTAAGCCCGCATGCACCATAGCGTACATGCGGGCTTCTTATTGGCAGGCACAGCCAACTCTACGTACAGAGAAGTGATCAAATGAACATGATAACTATCACAATCACAACGACTTTTTCTGAGCATCCGAGGAAACTGTGTGATCTTCGTCACTTTCTTTACCCAGCTATGCTCTGAAATCCAGTCCACCAACCTCAGCTAGGTGACTGGGTAAACATCACGCCTGAGGTGAGGGTGGTGAATTGGTGCATCGTGAGTGGTGAGTGGTGGTTAAACTGCTTTGAACTAAGTAGGTTGCCCCAATTCGCGATCAGATATGGTAGGTTCCCAACAGGGGAAAGGTTATCTCAGGTTGCCTACGACAACAAATCAAAATCCTGCAAAAAAAGACTTTCTTTAAGCATCAAGCAGTTAAACATCAATCCCTGGATAAACCTTTTTAGAACTTGGCGCGATCGCGCATAAAATTCTAACCCCGAAAAGGAACTCGAAGGGAACCCAAGCAGCTGGTTTTCGCCCTAACCAACATCCTGAAACACACCTGAAATTATCGGCAGCACCATAAACAGCACGTAGACCAGACTAAAGCTCCTCCGCCCGGCAATGCCCCTCACCAACATGGCCCAAACCTTTATAAATATCAGCAAGCTGAAGTTTCTCTGTCTTCGTAAGCTGCGTCTCCAAATCTTCAGACGTCAACTTAACAGCACCATCTTGAGCTAACGCCGCAAATGGGTCAAAACCCAGTGCTCCCCGATTAAGCACTTCGTCTGCAGGTATATCAATATCACCAAACAAATGATCGAAATGAAATGTAGCTTCCACATCGGCTGTTGAATTAGGAGAGAGAAACCCTTTACGCTCATCGCCAACAAAATCACCACAAAGAAACTCCAACGACGGATTCATGGCAATTTCAAACGAAATTGTTTCACCATTACGGGTTGCTTTTCCTATGAGGACTAATGCAGGTCCAGACTCTGAAGCCAGCTTCCAGGACAGGGCATTATAGCGGCCTGCTGGTGACTCTATCTGTGCCACCAAAATCGGTTCAGCATTTTCATCGCCTGCAGCTAGATCTATATTTACGGCAGCGGTCATTGAGGCGTTAGTCTGAGCCGGAATGTCTACATCCGTATCCGGATTAAAGGGAGGGTCTGACTGATAGGCAACAACATCCTGAATATTGGCATAGACGTGATCAAACTCGACTTGCCAACCATCTTTACTGGTAAATCCTTGCCTAATAAAGTCTTCGCCATTAGCCCGTAGCTCCAGTATACCGAGCTGATTATTAGACACCTGAGTACAAGCCACAGTAACAAACAAGCCTGGGATCACCGCTAGGCTTAACGACCAGATCTTATTCATATTGCTCCTTAAACAATTACGCTATAAAACCGTCGTTCCCCCTGACCTCAGAAAACACCTTTCAAAGATAGGTGCCTATGATAGAGAGTATTTGCTTTAGTCTAGATCAGTGACACCTTGTCATAGCAACCTATCAACAGGCAAAATTATAACTTTTCAGTTTTCATCTTAGTCATTGAATCAAGTCAATGAACTGCGTCTAAATGCCAAATTATGGTTGCTTGGCAAACACACATGCAGCCGCAGCAGCAAAACTAATGGCGGCAACCAATAACGAGGTTGTCAACCCCAAATTAGCGCCCAGACTACTCAAAATACTCATAGCGGCAGCACCACCGCTAAAGTAAAGGCCAGTACCTAACCCCGCTTTGGTCGGTGGCACCATAGATAAGGCATAGGGTAAGGTGCCATTAGCCACCAGACTAAAAGCAATGCCGATTGCGATCGCAACCACAACCGCCACCCCAGGTGACCCTAACAAACTCGTTACCCCTGCCGCAGCAATTAACCCCATAAACCCAAACAACATCGCTCGCCGGTTACCCAACCGTGTCGCCAACTGACCACAGGGCAACGCACTGGCTGCAACCGTCACAAATAGCACCACCATCATTAACTTGGGCTGCCCAAACCCAGTCTTTGCGACTGCCCCAGGAAAACTTTGCAATAGCAACCTAAGCCCCAAAGCAACCCCTGCTCCAGTACCAAATATCCAAGGCAAATTGGCCCACCGCATCTGAGCATTGCCCCCTATCGCAGACGGAGAAGTCGCCACTTTTTTATTGGGATTGACCTGTCGTAATACAAACGCCGCCGCCAATAACACAACCGTACCCAGAGAAAACGCAGCAACAGGCCCCAACCCCAAAATAAACTCGCTCGCTAAGGGGGCCATGGCACCAGTCACCCCCCCCACCATGGTTAAAACACTGGCAGCCTGCGGTAAATCTGACTCAAATGCATATCGCCCCAGCAGCGACAACGCTGGACTCCGAAAAATAGTCATCGCCAAGGCCCAGGTCACTAAAGCCACTGGCAATAGAGACTTAAGCGATATACCACCTAACACCACCACTAAGGGAATGCCCAAAAAACACACAGCCGCCGCAATCATACCCAACGCAATTTGCGGAAAACGACTTCCAACCCAATGCTGACGCCGATCAGAAAAGCTGCCCATTAAAGGTTCCATCACCGCACCCATGGCATTTTCAATCACCAATAGCAGTGTGGCTAAACCGGCAGAAAACCCTAGAGCCAGCAGCAAGTCATCGAGATAAAGATTGTAAATGACCCAGGTTAAAGCAATTGACCCTTGTACAGCCGCCAACCCCAAAACCTGTAGCCAAAGTATGCGTCGCCCTACAACCGAATCACTCATGGAAACTCATTAACCCTACAAAAAACCTTATGCACTCATGGACGGCAACCAATTCACCAACCCTGGAAATACAATAATGGCTACTAATACCAATAGCTGCAATGCAATAAATGGCACCACACCCCGATAGATATTGCCTGTAGAAACCTCTTTAGGTGCCACACCCCTTAGATAAAACAAAGCAAATCCAAACGGTGGCGTCAAAAATGATGTTTGCATATTGGCACCAATAATGACTCCATACCAAACCAAGTCCAGTTCCAACTGCTGCGCCACTGGAGCAAATAAAGGGATCACAATAAAGGCTATTTCAAAGAAGTCAATAAAAAAGCCCAGGAAAAATACCGTCAGCATGCTGACAATCAAAAAGCCGACATTCCCCCCCGGCAAATTGGTCAACACATCAAAAATAAAACTATCGCCACGCAAGCCACGAAACACCAGACTAAAAGCCGTGGATCCTAAAAGGATAAAAATGACCATAGTGGTGGTTCGCAGGGTGCTGTCACACACGTCTCGCAAACTACGGAGCGTCAGCTGTCGATTAAACGCCGCCAGCACTATGGCACCAACAGCCCCTAAAGCACCTGCCTCTGTGGGGGTTGCAATGCCAAAGAAAATGCTGCCCAGGACCAACAAGATTAAGACTAGCGGTGGCACCATAACCTTCAGGACCTTCAGCACTAGCGCTTGACCACGAATTTTCAAAAGTTCTGGGGGTAGCGGCGGCAGTAAATCTGGCCGGGCAATAGCAATGATGACCACATGGACAACAAATGCCCCGGCCATAAGCAGACCAGGGATAAAGGAGCCTAAAAATAAATCACCAACAGATACGCCCAGCTGATCGGCCAGCACCACCAAAACAATGCTGGGCGGAATAATTTGGCCCAGGGTACCTGAGGCGGCAATCACTCCCGTCGCCACATCCTTGTTGTAGCCATAACGTAGCATCGTCGGTAAAGAAATTAAACCCATGGTGACCACGGTCGCTGCCACCACACCTGTTGTTGCAGCCAGCAAGGCTCCGACAACAATCACTGCGATCGCTAATCCACCCCGCAGTCGACCAAACAAGCTCCCCATGGTTTCCAACAGATTTTCTG
>JAHQVZ010000020.1 GCA_019634055.1 Leptolyngbyaceae cyanobacterium MAG.088 | reverse complement strand
TACTGCGGCCACGTCAGACTCAGGTGCCACACCATCACGCTGATGCCACAACAGCTGAAACTTCTGTTCTTCGGGCAAAATCACCACCGGATTTTGAATCGGTCGCCAATGGTGTTCACATAGCTCAGGAATGCGCTCAACTAAATAACGCTCCAGGTGACTGAGGGTGGCACAACCGTCATAGCGAAGCCCCTCCAGCAATGCCGCCGTAAATAATCCATGGCGAACGGCTAAAGTCTCATGGGAAAACTCATTGGGCTGACAGGAAAGAAGCAGCGGAATGCGTGCTTTACTAGCCAACTTAGCCACATGTTCACCAATCGCCTGCCCCGCCAAAGCACTCTGGCTACGATTCATATCCAGCACCATAAAGATATCTTTAGTGGGTGCTTGCTTGAGATATTTCACCACGTCCTGTAAGGCAATCCCAGTTTGCTTTACCTGAGCCGGATCACCATCAACAGGCATCAAATAATCCTTGTTATCTGCCTGGGCCCCGTAACCACTGAAATAGAACCAAAGGGAATCATCCCGCTGTACCCGTCCCTGACAGATAGTTTCAATCCAGTCATTAATGGCGGCCTGGTCAGGAAAAACCGCTTCATACTCAGTTGATTTAGACAAATCACTCAGCAGAATACAATTTTCCGGCAAAAAGCCAGCTTCTTCGATCAGGTATTGACGAATACCCACCGCATCATTTTGAGCTTGCATCAGTGGCTGAAACCCCTGATACTGATTGATTCCAATGATAATTGCCCAGCTATTCGACATCAGAAGCCACCAAGTACAGATTGGACATTAAAGGGAACAGACGCATTCAGCGCCATATATTACTGCAAGTTGAGCTATTTAGGTTGATATACGGCATCAACTTATAAATCTGATAATTCCAATGATTAATATTGATACACCATCCAATCGAAATTGTGGTCTGGATGGCTTTCAGTTTATTGATCATTCGGGTTACAAAAGTGGGAAGGTTTGACGGTAGTTGTTTCGTTAGCTGTTATAGTCAAAACCCTGGTTTTCCTGAAACCCTAGTTCTGTAAGCGGTTTATATTACAGTTCTATTCGTACAGCATTACTCTTAGCATTTGTTAACTTACATGTCTTCGACATCTCTCTACCGGCCATACTCTAGACGGCGACGTAAGCGCCCTCTAACGCAACGCCTTAGTGCCTCATTTGCTCCCGTTGGCCTGGCAGTGTTACTGGGCACCTCTAGCGCGTTGTGGCTCACTGAGGCGTTGATTATGCCAAAGGCGGCCCACGCCTATACATCTCGGTTAAATTTATTTTTGACTTTAGAGGAAGGCGAACCGTATAGCAGTTTGGTGCGTCGTGCAAATCAGGCCGCACGAGCAGGGGCACAGCGGAGTTTTGACCAGGATTTGTTGATTACAGAAGTCGTGATCAACGTGACGGGGGAAAATAATGATGGCATCGCTGTACCGATTCTGAATTTGCGAGTTAGCCGTCAAAATTGGAGCCAGCAGCCGGTAACTGAGTATTGGGCAACGTATTTTCGAGGGGCAGAGGCGTTGTTAAGGTCGTCAGGCTCATCGTTTTAGGGTAATGACCAAAGGGCCAGGCAATGGTGGCCTTTGGCCAGGCAATGGTTGCCTTTGGCCAGGCAATAGTGTTTGCAGCAAGATTGTTCTTTCTTTTGCAAGTAAATTTTCTAACGCTAACCCCTACTGCCCCGCTCGCTTTGTGAGCGCGCTCACAAAGCGCACTCACTGAAAAAATACTTACCCTATTGGGCCATCTTTGGTCTATCATCAATAGGTTGTCTAGTTTTCCAACAGGTCCATGGCGGTTCCTAAGAAGAAACGCTCCAAGTCTAAGCGCAACATGCATCGCGCTGTTTGGAAGCGAAAAGCAGAACTACAGGCTCAGCGTGCGTTGAGTCTTGGTAAGTCGGTATTGACTAATCGATCCAATAGCTTTGAGTATCCTCAGGATGATGAGGATGAGGACGACGAGGAGTAAGATTACAGACGTCTTTTTTGCGAAAAAGCGGGTGGGCTTCTGGATGAACCTCACCCGCTTTTTCACTGCGTTGCTTTGAGGTCACTGGTGATTTCATTAACCCTGGGCAATCTCGGTAATGGCTATGATTTACTAGACGACTAGCCGCAAGCACCCAACTATCAAACCAAAGCTTAAGCCTCAAACGCGAACTGGGCGATCGCATCGGAGAATCTCTCACCTTGGACAACATTGGTCTCATCTATGAGAGCTTAGGAGACTACAAACAAGCAGAGGAATACCGACAACAAAGTTTGACGATCAAACGTGAACTAAGGATCGAAGATTAAATAGCCCATACACCTTGAATTAGAAGCTATGGAAACAAGATCATATAATCTTGCCTAAAAGCTTCTCCTCAGATTTTTCCATTAATACGCTCACTGACTCTTTAAGCGACAACAATCGAAAGTAGCTAATATGTCTCTCGGGAAACCCCACTATGCTGTTTGGGATAATACTTCCTGGAAAGGAAGCTCTATTGCTCTCAATAGGGGTTGGATTTGCTTTTTTTTGGAAAACAGATTTCTACTAGCAAAACCTATGCTGCAAACCAATAAATACCTTCTCCTAGAAGAGATTGCAGGGCGGGGCTTTATGCGATTTACGCATACCTCAATGCATAGAATAACTTTTTAATACTTAAAGAAGCCGTTGCTACAAACTTTCTTCAGGCAAAATGTCTAAGACAGTGGACCATGTCCACCGGCACCGCTAATTGATTGTTCATAAGCACACTATGGTTCTAGCCGCAGTTGACCACGGTCACTCCCTTTCGCTCCATAGCCCATTTATTTCCCTGACCATTTTGCTATTGGTGGTCTTAACCTTGCCCCCCTTGTTTGAACGGATCAAATTACCGGGGCTAGTAGGGTTACTGTTCGCTGGAATAGTTTTGGGCAAAAGCGGTTTGGCCGTTTTGGATCCTAAAACCGAAACCATGGAACTGCTGGCGGAAATCGGCATCATCTACTTGATGTTTGTGATCGCCTTAGAAATTGATCTGGCCAGATTCCGTAAGACCCGTACCCGTTCCTTGGGGGTGGGATTATTTATTTTTGTATCGTCCCTTTGTGGTGGATTATTAGTCGGTCGACTGTTGGGCTTTGACTGGAATACGGCCCTACTCATGGGAGCCATCTTTGCCCCCCATACATTGTTGGGCTACCCCATCGTAAATCGCCTCGGCGTGATGGGGAATGAAGCCATTACCGTTACCATTGGTGCCACCATTTTTACCGACATTCTCGGTCTTTTATTGCTGGCTATTTCTGTCTCTATCCATACCGGAGAATTTTCTCTATTTAGCCTGGTGGCTCAGATACTGGCCCTAGCCATCTATGCTGCAACAATTCTCTTTGGCCTGGACTGGGCCGGTAAATTTTATTTTCGACGCACAGGCGATGAACAGGGAAACCAATTTGTCTTTGTACTGTTAGCCGTATTTTTAGCATCAGCAGGGGCTCAACTGGTCAATGTAGAACAAATCGTTGGCGCATTTCTGGCGGGGCTAGCGGTCAATGACGTTCTAGGAGAAGGTCCGGTCAAAGAGAAAGTTGAATTTGTTGGCAGTGTATTATTCATTCCATTCTTCTTTGTCCATGTTGGCCTGCTGGTGGACCTGCCGGTCTTTGTCTCATCATTTACATCATCCCTGGGGATCACTCTGGCCATTTTGATTGGAGTGGTGGTCAGTAAGTTTGTGGGCATCTACCTGGCTAAGCTAGTTTTCCGATACAACTGGAATGAAATATTGACCATGTGGTCGCTATGCATGCCCCATGTGGCAGCTCCCTTAGCAGCAGCCATTGTGGCCGAGCAGATTGGGTTGATTAATGAGCCCATATTTAATGCCGTGATCGTGTTGATGTTGGTAACGGCCATTGCCGGCCCCATTGCTACTAGAGCTTTTGCCAGTCAGTTAGCGGTCTCGGTAGAAGCTGCTAGCTTGAAAAATGACGAGCCCCTCTCCCCTGAAGAATGGGGGTATCACGGCAAAGGACCGCTAATTTGTCATCTGCCTCGGGCCTTCACCATTGTGGTGCCGATTTTTAATCCCCGTGCCGATCAGCACCTGGTGGAAACGTCGGTATTGTTAGCCCATCACGAAAAAGGACAAATTGTTCCTCTGGCTATCTCCCGTGCCTATGCCCATATGGATGACCCAATCTTGACGGATGATTTGCAAAAACGGCAATTGATGGTGCAAGAGGCCAACGACATTAGTCAAACCTTAAGCGTCAAGTCCACTCCCATTGTCCGCATTGCCGATGATGATGCCACTGGCATTAGCCACACAGCCCGTGAACAAAATGCAAATTTGGTAGTAATGGGATGGAATGACGATAACACTGGAGTACGGGCCAGACTGTTTGGAACCACATTAGAAAGTGTGTTTTGGTCATCCCATTGTCCTGTGGCTGTGATGCGCCTAAAAACAGAGCCGACCAATATCCATCGCATATTGGTACCGGTACGAGACTTAATGCCTAAGACGATTCGTACGGTGCGGTTTGCCCAGCTATTTGCTGATGCTCACCATGCCACTGTCACCCTAGTGCATGTTTGCGATCGCCGTACCCCCCAGGCTAACATCCTCAAATTTAAGCAAGATTTGGAAGCCATCGTCCTCCATGATGGTCTCAAAACGGTCGATCGCATTAAAACGATTACCCATGATAGTGTGACCCAAACCCTGCTGCGACTAGCAGATAGCTTCGATCTGGTCATTCTACGCTCCATGCGACGACGGACGTCAGGCGGTCTCATGGTAAGTGATGTAACCACCAAACTGATGCGGGAACTAGCCTGTTCTATTGTCTTATTTGGTGAACCGCATATGTAGGGATTTGGTCAGCTCAAGGCTTGCGCCATAGCACCCAGCAATTCCTTGGCTCGAATGGGTTTCGTCAGATAGCCGTCGATACCTTGAGACATTAGTCTTTCTTGGGTTTCTGCGATCGCATGGGCCGTAACAATAAGAATTGGGACTCGACGCTGCTGTTCCTGACAAGCATTAAAAATCTCTTTAGCCGCTTCTTCTCCAGTCATAACAGGCATTTCAAGATCCATCAAAACCAGATCAAAAGAATGCTCCACAAACCGTTGGCAAGCCTCTTTACCATTATTAGTCAAACTAACAATACAGCCATTCTTCTGCAACAGATGCTGCAACAGCTTCCGATTAATAGGGTTATCTTCAGCAACCAACACCTGAATTGAACGCTGCAAACGTTGCCTAACTGCTCGCAGAGGATCCGTGGGCAAGACTTTCATCGCCGTTGCCTGAACAATCGGGCAGCTCAAAATAAAGTAAAAAACTGAACCTTCGCCCAAGGTACTCGTTAAATGGAGCTTTGATTTCATCAGTTCTAACAATCGCGATGAAATCGCCAGGCCTAATCCCGTCCCTCCATGCTCCTGATAATTGTGGTTATTAGCCTGAACAAACGGTGAGAATATATCTTGTTGCTGATCGCTAGCAATACCAATGCCAGTATCCGTCACAGAAATTTTGACAGTCACCGCATCAGACATTACCTCTTGAAGACTACAGCTTAAATTGATTGCCCCATGTACGGGAGTAAACTTAATTGCATTGCTACAGAGATTAAGCAAAATTTGAGAGAGTCGGTTTCTATCAATTAATAGTCTTTCTGGAATATCAGCATCAACATCAATCGAAAATTGTAGATTTTTTTGAGCAATCTCATCTTGCAAAACCTGCTCAATTTTTGTACATAATTTAAATAATGACGTTGACGTTGGGTTAAGCGTTAGCTTGTTAGCTTCAATTTTCGAAAAGTCAAGAACATCGCTAATAATTGCCTGTAGCAGTTGGGCAGAGGTATTAGCAGTCGCTACATACTGTTGCTGCTGTGGTAAAAGCCGAGAGTCAGATAGCAAATCCAATGCCCCAATGATGCCATGGAGCGGCGTCCGAATATCATGACTAATCATCGCTAAAAACTGCGACTTTGCCTGATTTGCCTCCAGAGCTTGAAAATGGGCATCTTCCAAAACATGGGTATAACTGGTAATTTTTTCCGAAAATAGGCGGGCCTCTAACAAATACATCACCTGAGACGCTAAGGTTTTGAGGCCGTCAATCTGATTTTTCTCTAATTTTCTGGGAGCATAGTCAATTACGCACAAAGACCCAAGGCAATAGCCCCGAGGTGAGATCAGAGGAATACCTGCATAGAAGCGAATTTTAGGGTCACCTAGCACTAGGGTATTATCGTTAAAACGGTCATCTATTGTGGCATCCTCCACAATAAATGGGGCCTTTGCTGTCAAGGTATATCCGCAAAAAGCTTGTTGCCTGGGCATTTCAGAAGTATCTAGACCGCACACAGACTTAAACCACTGGCGATGCTTATCCACCAAGCTGATCAGACTAACAGGGGTCTGACAAATATAAGCGGCCAGGCGAGTTAACTCATCAAAGGACTCTTCAGAAGGAGTATCTAAAATCCTGTAATAGTGAAGATCCGCCAGGCGATCAGCGTCGTTTTTAGGAATAGGCGCAGCAGGCATATTAGTATCAGACAGGCTCCTTCAGATTTACCTACCGTAACGCCTGAATCAGAATAGCAACTGTATATACTTGGCAAGTCCGCGATTTAGCTGGCTAAATACATACAATTTTGCTAGATGAAAATATTATTGAGCACACACATTTAAAGCTACTGTGATCTTCTCTTAAAGAAAGCATGTTGGACATAGATAAGGTGTTTGGTTCTAATCAAGTTAGAACGTTGCTACTGTTCACTATCTATAATGTTCGTTTTCTTCTAGGCCTTTATTTTTATTCAATCCCCTGAACTAATTACTTTTACTACCAAGTTACTCTCAGTGCATCTTGAAACAAATAATAAACTTTTAGTCAAGTACCTGTAGAAACCGTGAATTCCCTCTAAAAAGTTCAGGTCGTTAATGTGCTTTTTACCTTTTCTTTATCTGCATTTGTGAAAGTCTAACGGGACAGTAAGGGAGTATCGCTTGGCAATATTCGGAAAATCTTCATTTTTGGATAAATACTAAACGGTAAAACATCACAGATGACTTTATTGATCAAAATGGCGCTCCTTCGCGAGAGTTTATTCAAAAAGTCTTATGTTCTTACCATTGGATTTTGTCCATATTCAAAGACTTTCCTCTAATAGAGTATGGCTATTGCCAAACTGATACGGGTTATGAGTTTTAGCATTTTAATTAACGCAAATCTTATAGCACTCTTCACACTTGATAACAATGTTTATTGGGTGTGCGCAAAATAAATCTGGAGAAGAAAAGGTAATTTCGAAGTAATTTTCTTCTCTTTTCTTTGCGATTGTCGAATGGGCATGAACAAAAGGGGGATATAACTCAGGAATAAATAAACAAACTTCCCATGATTAGGGAATCTATCCTCAAAGACTGGCAACTAAATCATGGTGATTTTGAGTGGAGATGTATGTAGCCTCTTTTCCAAAGGGCTGAACGTTGCTCTCACTTATTTTATTCGCTGAAAATGTCCAATGCTGAATCCATTGAAGAGCTTCAACAGACGTTTTTACTCGTACTATGCCGACTACTATTTTTACTGAAAGCTTCGAGACTGATGGTAACGGAACTCGTTACACTACTTCTGTACCTGAATTTACAGATGGTTCTGCTGATTTTTTCACCCGCACTGATGGCAGTGACATTGCCAACAGCTATCAGGTTCTGAATCCCGATGGCAGCTTCTATTTTGCAGCACAGGACATTGATGGCGAAGGGGCTGCATCAACTCAAACGCTGACATTTTCTGGAATTGACATCACTGGATTTACTAACCTCAGTTTCAGTGCTCTATTTGCTGAAGATACGGCTGGTGATAGCGCTGAAGATTGGGATCTTTCTGATAATGTCATTATTCAATATCAAATCGATGATGGTGGATTCAACAACCTGTTAGCGTTTGAGAGTGTGCCCGATGGGGATGATTTTAATGCTGTGCCCGCGCAGGATACGGATTTTGATGGCGATGGCGATGGCACTGAGTTGACTGATACGTTTGAGCTGTTTAGTAGTGCGATCGCAGGCACTGGTTCTACTCTGGACCTGCAGGTTACGTTCACACTAGACGCAGGAGATGAGGATATCGCCATTGATAACATCCAGGTTACAGGTGACTCTCCTGCTACACCACTAATTAGTGAAATTCAGCCAAATCCTATCGGCGATGATCCTGGTACTCAAACCCTTGAAATAAGTGGAGCACCGGGCACGTCATTTTCGGGCGTTCTGGTTAATATCGAGAGCGACCCTGGAAGTTCTAACCCAGGCGATATCAATAATTTTGAAGCGGTTTCAGGTACCTTTGATGCCAACGGTTTACTGACGGTGACCATCGACGACATCGAGAACCCTTCGTTTACCCTTGCGCTGCTAGATAGTTTTACAGGTGATACCTCCACCGACATCGATACCGACGATGATGGCGTTCCTGATGACCTATCTACATTTGGCACTGTCCTTGATGCCATTGGTGTGCCCGACACAGCCGGTGATGAATCCTTGCTATACGGTACCGACTTGGGCGGTACCGACTTTACCTTTACTGGCGACGAACCTCGCCTGATTTTTCGGGATGCAAGCACAGGTGACTGGTACGCAGTCAATGATCCAGATAATGGTGAAGTGTTTGACATCAACGGAGTTGATGTTACACCAGCCATTTTCGACACTGACCCCACTGCAGGCACAGATACCTTCGGTTCTATCAACCCAACGGTAACTAATGCACCCACACCTATGCTGAGCATTGAACCAGACAATGCCGTGCAAGCAGAAGGCGATGCAGGCACAACTACCTTTACCTTTACAGTCACTCGTTCTGGTGATACTAGCGGTATAACATCCGTAGACTTTGCAGTCACTGGTGATGCTGACGCGACAGACTTTGGTGGCACCCTACCCTCGGGCACAGTGGATTTTGCTGATGGTGAAACAAGTCAGACCATCTCTATCGATGTTTCTGGAGATACAGACATAGAAACTGACGAAATCTTTACAGTCACTCTGTCTAATCCCACTGGCGGTGCCACTATCACAACTGTAACGGCTGACGGTACCATCCTGGATGATGACACTGCTGTTGTCATCACGCCTATCTATGAAATTCAGGGAGAAAGCCAGGTATCCCCCTTTGTCCTCAATGGTCAAAGTGTTGTTGATTTCTTTGATACTCTACCGGCTGACACTCTCTCTATCACAGGAGATGACGTTGTTACCACAGGTGTAGTCACGGCTGTTGATAGCAATGGGTTCTATCTGCAAGATCCCACAGGTGATGACAATATCGCTACGTCTGATGCACTGTTTGTCTTTACTAGCTCTGCTCCAGGTGTAAGCGTTGGTGACTCACTAGAAGTAGCCGGCACAGTCGCTGAGTTCTTCCCAGGGGATACAGATACTCGCAACTTGCCCACCACTCAGCTCACCAACGTAACCATTACACCAATCGCTGATCTGGGAACTGTAACGTCCACAATTATTGGCAGTGGCGGTCGTGTTCCTCCCAGCGAGAACATTGATGATGATGCTTTTGCCACCTATGATCCGGTCAACGATGGCATCGACTTCTTTGAGTCTTTGGAAGGCATGTTGGTTACGGCCCAGGACCTACAGGCGGTTTCAGGAACTAATGGCTTTGGTGAAATCTTTGCTGTCGTTGATCAAGGCGCTAGTGCATCTGGCATTAGCGACCGTGGCACTCTAAATATCAGCCCTGACGACTTCAATCCTGAGAAGATCCAAATTGACGAAGATTCCGGAATCTTTGATTTTGACTTCCCTGATGTGAATGTGGGTGACACCTTGGGTGATGTGACAGGTGTTGTTAGCTACAGTTTTGGTAACTTTGAGATTTTACCCACGGTAGACTTTACTAGCAATATTCAGTCGGCAGGCTTACAGGCAGAATCCACTACCATCACCGGTACGGCTGATCAACTAACCATTGCTAGCTACAACGTACTTAATCTGGATCCCAACGATTCTGATGGGGATACAGACATTGCCGATGGTCGGTTTGATGCCATTGCAGACCAAATTGTTAATAATCTGAATAGTCCTGATATCATCGCCCTACAGGAAGTTCAGGATAACAGTGGTTCTGATGATGATGGTACAACCTCAGCCGATCAGACTTTGCAACTGTTGGTAGATGCGATCGCAGCTGCCGGTGGTCCTCAGTATGAGTTTATCGACAACACCTTTATCACTGACGGAGCTAGCGGTGGTCAGCCTGGCGGTAACATCCGCACTGCCTACCTCTACAATCCGGCCAGTGTAGACTTAGTGCCTGGGTCTGTACAAACCATCGATGGTCAGGGGTCTGGTGAAGCTTTCGAGGGAGCCCGCTTACCCCTGGTTGCCACCTTCGACTTTAATGGTGAGGAAGTTACTGTTGTTGACAACCACTTCTCATCTAAGGGCGGTAGTGCGCCTATTTTAGGCATTGAGCAAGACTTTGCTGCCCGTCAGGAAGATGTCACTGTTAACGGTAGCCTGGATGAGCGTCAAGCCCAGTCTGCGGCTGTACAGACCTTTGTTTCTGATACCTTAGCCACTGACCCCAATGCTAATGTTGTTGTTCTCGGCGACCTGAACGAATTTGAATTCGTTTCTCCTGTAACGGGTCTTGAATCTGCTGGTTTAACCAACCTGGTTAACACTATCCCTGAAGATGAGCGTTACAGCTTTATATTCCAGGGTAATTCTCAACAGCTAGATCATATTCTAGTTAGCGATAGTCTGGTTAACGGTGCAGAGATTGACATCGTCCACGCCAACACTGAGTTTGCCGAAACCGACAGCAGCGCCAGCGACCACGATCCACTTATCGTTGGTCTAGACTTTTCTACTGCAACAACCACGGCTACTCAGCTTACTACAACAGGGTGGGAAAAAGACGGCGTTGTACTCGGTGCGTGGAACGGTCAGGCCAATACTGTTCTTGATGTACAAGATGGTGTTGAGTTGGCTGCTGGTGTATCGGCTAATACCCGTGGAGGTAACGACACGATTACAGGCGAAGTGAGCAGCGGAACAGGTGTATTACTTGAGGGTACACTCATTACCGCAGGCGGTAGTGATAGCATCTTTGGTCAAGTAACTGTAGTAGGTACGGGCAATAACAACATCGGCATTGATAACAGCGGTCCTTTAGACACTAGGGGAGGTAGCGATTCCATTGAAGGTCAGGTTATTGGCAATGGAATTGGCATTCGCAATACCGATACTATCCTCACTGGAAATGGTACAGATGAGTTAACAGGTGCTGTTACTGGCGTCGGTTTCGGTATCGATAACAGCGGTTCCATTAACCTGGGCGGTAGTAGCGATACTATTACGGCAATAGGTGATAGTCTCTTTACTGGCTTCACTGGCGGCGGCACCATTAACCTGGGTGCGGGCAACGATACTATCATTGGCTTTGGTGATCAAATTGTTAATGGTGCTAGTGGCAATGGTGATACAGCTATCTTTGGGTTTGACCTAGATGGCAATATCTCTCTAGGTAGCACTGGCAGACGGTCGATTGATATCACAGCCAATGGTACAACGATGTCTTTTAACAGAGTTGAAGAGTTTGTCTTCACCAATGGTACATTCACCATTGGTGACTTGATTGCTCTTGTGTAATATCAATCACTTGAAAGCGCCGTTATCTAAGGCGACTCTTAGATAAATGACTTAATTGAGATCGCACCCTTATCTCTATTTGAGAATTGAGGTTGCGATCGCTTCTCAATATAGGTTTTCTATCTCACATTGAGTAGGCCACCCTTCCTAAGCCATATCCAAGAGCAATGGATCTAAAACCTGAGCCACACCATCCTCAAAAAACGTGTTCAGAAAATTAGCATACTGAAACTTCACCTCGTCTAACTGAGAGAAAATTGTATGAGGGTCAGCAATACCATCTCCTTG
>JAHQVZ010000141.1 GCA_019634055.1 Leptolyngbyaceae cyanobacterium MAG.088 | reverse complement strand
TCCAGTCTTAGTGGGCGTAACCAATGCCACGAGCATTATTCGTGACGGGACGATTATTACAGTCGATGCTAAACGAGGGATCGTCAATTCTGGTGCAACCAACGTTCATCGAGAAATAACAATGGCTTATTAGGGAAAGTACGTTTTTAATACGTGAAGAGCAAAGAGCAAAGAGCAAAAGGCTTGAGACCATGGGGTAAAGCCAACCCGTTCATGCTCTTGCTGTCGACACCTATGCTTTGCCCCAGCTAATGTACGGTAGTCGAGCCGCTGTTTCTTTGATTTGTTCTGACTGATGCAGCAGCTGACCACATGCATCCCAAGTGCCGTTGAGAAACATTTGACGGTTGCCTTCTTTCAGGGTGACAGCCGCATTGAAACCATCACTAGCAATTGTTTGGGTTGCTAAATCTAACGTGAGTTGAATATCGGGAGAGGTTGCCACCAAGGTCTGTAGCTGAGAAACGATATCTGGTGTGGCCGTCACGCAAGGCATGCCAATGGCAACACAGTTACCTAGAAAAATTTCTGCAAAACTTTCCCCAATGATTGCACTGATACCCCAGCGCATAATTGATTGAGGGGCGTGTTCACGGGATGAACCACAGCCAAAATTACTATTGACGACTAATATTTTGGCAGCTTGATATTGAGGCTGGTCAAAGGGATGAGTGCCATTATTTTGGGCACGATCGTCTGCAAACACATTTTCTCCCAGGCCATCAAAGGTAACGCAGCGCAAAAATCGAGCCGGAATAATACGGTCGGTATCGATGTCATTGCCCAGTAGAGGAAGACCAGGGCCGCTGACCGACGTGATTTTAGACATAGTCTGAACCATAGAGAAATATCCTACTGTGCTAAGAGACTGTCCCCACATCTACCCCTGTGGGGTTAACCCAAGGTTTTACGTGAATGTGTCTGAGACACTACGTTATGGGACATTACCAGTCCACTATAGTAACGTGATGCAACGCTCTCTAATCAATAGCCTGAATCTATGGCCAAAGTATTTGCTGAACTAACTCCTGCGCATCAGGAGTTTATTCAAAAGCAGCAGCTATTTTTTGTGGCAACAGCGCCACTTATGGCGGATGGCCATATTAATCTGTCTCCCAAGGGTCTAGACGCATTTCGAATTTTATCTCCTACCCGCGTAGCGTACTTAGATCTCACAGGAAGCGGCAATGAAACGTCGGCCCATGTCATTGAAAATAGACGAATCACGGTGATGTTTTGCAGTTTTGACCGCCAGCCATTGATTTTAAGGCTATATGGTGAAGGGACTGTAGTCTTGCCCCACGAAGATCAATGGGGCAATATGAAAGCACTTTTTCCCACTACGGTGGGCACTCGACAGATACTGATAATTGATATCCATCGGGTGCAAACATCCTGTGGTTATGGCGTTCCCCTTTACGACTACCAAGGACAACGCCCGACATTACCTGCCTGGGCGGAGAAAAAAGGCCCTGATGGTTTGGCGCAGTATCAAGTCGAAAAAGGCAGTGTCAGCATTGATGGCCTGATGACTCCCATTGGTGAACTTAACCCAACGCCGCCAGGAGCCACGACCGAATAGTCGCCTAGCTCTTGGCGGCGTTGAGTTACCTAGTCAAGTCAGCAAATCGGACTTAAACCGAGCAATTACTTTGGTTACGTCCGATAGAGAAACTCTAAGTCAACCTGATCGGGGGTATTCGATGAATCATAATAGGGTTGATTTGTCAGCCAAACTGACTGGTATGGCTTGAGTTCATAAGCCCCATGTAAATCCTCAAAACGTTCACCACTAATCAAATCCATCCAAGTATCAGTATTCACTAAGTTAAATTCGCTCAGATGAAGAATATGGGATTGATTACTGAGATTGTGAATTGAAAAAATGCTCTGATCGCGGGCCAAGCTCTGACGCCAGAAGGCGAAAATGGCTGGATTCTCTGGATGCAGAGTATATTGAGTGGCATTGGGATGGAAGGCTTTTTGCTGACGACGAATCTGGATAAGACGTGACAGCTCTGCTAGCACTATAGACTGAGGAGATTCAGGATCATTGAGCAGCGCATCTAACCGTTTTTTCTCCCAGCAGTAACGGTTAATTGAACGATTATGCCCCGTGGCTTCCATGCCCTCAATGTCATTAGGGGTGGCCAACAAACTATGGATGTAAAACGCAGGAATTCCCTCTAGGGACATCATCACCGTTTGTGAACAGATAAAACGCTCAATTTGCCATTGGTCTGCGCCTTGGGCAGTACCTTGGCAGGCATCAAATAGTGAAATGTTAATCTCGTAGGGTGATTCGGAACCAACAGGCTTGCTACGCATGCTGATTTGAGCACCAAAGCTACGCATGGTGTCAAGCAACGTTTGAGACTCGTCTTCAGCTAACAGGCCCTCAGTCGGACGCATACCAATACCATCATGGGAGGCTGTAAAATTAAAGTAGGCGCAGCCAATGGGAGCAGGGGGCATGCTCATCATCCATGTTTTGAGGTGATCCGCACGGCCTTGCATTAACGCATTCAGCAGCAGAGGTGGCAAGCTGAAGTTGTAAATCATATGGGCTTCGTTGCGATCGCCAAAATAACTAAGGTTCTCACGATTGGGCACATTGGTTTCAGTGATCAGGGCAATGCCTGGATCAACCATTTGTAAAATTTCGCGGAAAGTTTGAATCAGTTTATGGGTTTCAGGTAAGTGAATGCAGCAAGTATTTAAGGACTTCCATAAAAAACCAACCGCGTCTAAGCGAATATAGCGGGCCCCATGGCGGGCATAGGCCAGCATAATATTGATAAATTCTAAAAATACGTCTGGATTACTGTAATCCAAATCAACTTGATCAGCGCTAAATGTAGTCCACACATATTGAGTGCCTTGAGTAGTGTCTACAGGGCTAAGCAGTGGACTGCTGCGTGGTCTAACCACTTCGGCTGTGGGAGTATCTTGGGGCAGACTGATAAAGTAATTGCGTCCTGGTAGTTGGTCTTGTTTAAACTGCTCAAACCAATCGCTCTGACTAGAAACATGATTGGCAACCAGATCAAACATCAGGTTAAAGTTACGGCCAATGGCTTCAATGTCTGCCCAGTTTCCGAGGGTGGGATTAACGTCTAGAAAATCAATGACGGCAAATCCATCGTCAGAACTATAGGGGAAGAAAGGAAGAATATGAACCCCCGTTACAGTATCGGCCAAACGAGTATTTAGAAACTGATGTAATGTTTGGAGTGGAGATACGTCATCGCTGCAAATGCTATCACCGTAAGTGATAAGCAAAATTTTATCTTGATCCCACTTCCCTAAATCTTCTTGCGAGTGAGCCTTGAGATGCTCCTTGGTGAGGTCATACAGTCGGGGTAGCAGTGTATCAATTTGCTCCTTAGAGTAGACCGCACCTAGCAAAGGATAAACTTTAGCTGTAAAGCGTTCGAAGGATATGGCGGCTTTAGACGTTGTCAGCATGAATAAATATGTCTGATGAGATTTTCATTGAGTGTGCACCAAAGGCGCAGTAGATCGAGGGCAGGCAAATAAATACAAGGTCCAAGGATAAGCCCTGGCTCCCCGGATTTCCTCAATATTCCTGATGGTTCAAATGGCTAGCAAGTTTTTGAATAGTGAAATCAATTAATGTCTATTTGGGACAGCTTAACCCAGGTAGTTAGATAATTCACTACCCAATAAAGCTGTGTAATTGGATACCAGCAAGACAAATATATGGATAAAGCAATTTGTTGTTATGGCTACCTAGGTTATCACTGCTTTTTTTGAAAAGTTTAGATGTTAGGACAAAACTCGAGTATGCTTCACATCTTTAAATAAACTCTGAAGCGTTTATAAACTCGGGATTTTTTTCGACACTGGCACAACGATAAAAAAAGATACCTGACAATTTGCCAGATATCTTGATGTGCTTTAAGAACCAACAATAGGAACAGTCAAACTCAGATAAAACCTGAAAATTTTCGTATGCCTACCCTTCCCAATAACTCATGCACTAACTTTTGATCCTCGATACTTGGTCGAAAATCTAGGAGAGCATACTTAAGGGCAAGATTAGATATCGCTGATGGATTCTTAACCATCCTTCCTTACGAAAATCCCTTAGAAGACGAGTCACCGTAACTCGTGTGGTGCCAATTGTGGTTGCTAGTTGATGATGGGTTAAACGGATAGTTAACTTTACGCCTTGGGGTTCTACCTGGCCAAAATCTTGGGCCAGCATAATCAAGAGTTGTCGTAATCGGTCCGCAACCAAGCGTTTACCTGATAGTGCTAGCCAAGCTTCCGATTGCTGTAACCGTCTGGAGAGGTGAGCAAATAAGCCAGCCATCAGCGTGGGAGAATTTTCTAGCTCTGCCATGGCCAGGGGTAACACATCCACCGGTGTTAGGGCCGTCGCCCAATAGGGGCTTACTCCAGTAAAGCTGAGGCCAAAAGGCATAGATGGGCCAGCAAGGCCTAACAATGTTTCATTGCCATCGGGATGAATTGTATGTAGTTGGACGATGCCTCGGCAAATAACGTATATTTCATTGCCCCTGAGGGGAATACTTTGCCCTGCTGTAAATTGAGCTAGATTGCGCTCATGGTAAAGCTGTTCAAGTAAGGCAATGTATTGGTCAGACGTACGGGTGCTGTGGGTGAGCTGAGATATTGACATAGAAAAAACTAGGCCCCTGTGAATGCTGGGTGAGCAATCGGCTATCTGCGCAGCAGAGATGTATCTTAGCCAACGGTAATGCTTGAATAGCTCTGCTAAAACTAAATCTAGTGCTGCTGCTTGTGGACGGCTCTTCACTACAAAAAAGTAGCCTTTCAAAACCAAATCGTTATCAACCTAGACCTCGGTGTAGCAACAGCATTGAGGTTCGCTTAATCGATAATACCGACATGATTAAGGCAAGTACTTAAGGTAAGGTAATCAAAAGGTTAAGGAAAGTAAAACCTTTGGATGGGAGCTATTTATGTATCGCCAAAGAATTTTCCCAAAGAATTTTCTTATGGTTGCAAATTCTAAGATCAGGTGTTGTTCGAGGGGTCTGATTACAGATACCGAGTTAGTGTAAAACGCTAGCTATTTTTAGCTTAAATTCCTAGCACTACCTTACCCACCACCTACTGTATAAGCCATTTGCTATGGGTTAGAATTATGGCCTTGTTTATAACAGACTGCGTACGTCGCTGACTTGGCCATTGATGGCGGCTAAAGCTACCATAGCTGGGCTCATCAACAAGGTTCTTCCCGATGCAGACCCCTGACGACCTTTGAAGTTTCGATTTGAAGAAGATGCGCTAATTTGCCGCCCCTGTAGTTTGTCAGGATTCATCGCTAAACACATAGAACATCCGGGTTCTCGCCATTCAAAACCGGCTTCTAAAAAGATTTGATCTAGACCTTCGGCTTCAGCTTGTTGCTTGACTTGTTCTGACCCGGATACGACAAAGGCCTTTATGCCTTGAGCTACATGACGCCCCTGGGCGACCTTAGCAGCTTCTCGTAAATCGCTGAGGCGTCCGTTGGTGCAACTGCCAATAAAGCATACATCTACAGGGGTACCCAGCATGGGTTTACCAGGGGCTAAGTCCATATATGAGTATGCTTCCTGGATCAGGGGTTGTTCAGCGGTATTGAAAGACGTCAGCGTAGGAACGGATTCATCCACACCAATGGCCTGATCAGGACTAATGCCCCAGGTAACGGTAGGAGGAATGTCCTGAGCATCAAAGATGACGACATCATCGTATTCGGCGTCAGCCTCACTCCGCAGGCTTTGCCACCAGGTAATGGCTTGATCAAATTGGTCGCCCTGGGGGGCAAATTCTCGGCCCTTGAGATAGTCGTAGGTGATTTGATCAGGGTTCACATACCCGCAACGGGCACCGCCCTCAATGGACATGTTGCACAGGGTCATGCGCTCTTCCATGGACATGGCTGCGATGGTGCTGCCAGCATATTCGTAGGCATAGCCCGCTCCCCCTTTGGCACCGAGGGTGCGAATAATGTGCAAAATAACGTCTTTGGCGTAGACACCGGGGGCGAGGGTGCCATTGACTTCAATGCGTCGAACGTTTAGCTTCTCCAGGGAGAGGGTCTGGGATGCTAGAACATCGCGTACCTGACTGGTGCCAATGCCAAATGAGATTGCGCCAAAGGCCCCGTGAGTTGAGGTGTGACTATCGCCGCAGGCAATGGTCATGCCGGGTTGGGTCAGCCCCTGCTCTGGGGCAATGACGTGGACAATGCCCTGGTGGCCAGAGCCGACGTTAAAAAAGCGAATGCTGTTGGTTTTGGTGTTTGTTTCCAGGGCCACCATCATGTCTTCGGCAAGGCTATCGGCAAAGGGACGGGCCTGATTGTCAGTGGGAACGATGTGGTCAACGGTGGCCACTGTGCGTTCGGGAAACATGACTTGCAGATTGCGATCGCGCAGCATGGCAAAGGCTTGAGGGCTGGTGACCTCATGGATCAGATGCAGACCAATAAAAAGCTGGGTCTGGCCTGAAGGCAATGTGGTTACCGTATGCAGATCCCAAACTTTGTCGAATAACGTGCCCTTACTCATGCTCTGTTTATCGAAACGTTAGTCTAAAAAAATTACTAGGCTTACTATTCTATCTCTAGAGGTTCACATATGACGTCTACATAAACGTTTCTCCAGGCAGGACAAACGGTAGATGAACATGATTGAATAGACTAATATAGAGCTTTTTCTTTTAATAGGAGTTTGGTGATGGCTGGAGCAGTGGTTTACTTGGTCCTTCTGTTTGGTGCAGCAGGCGCTGGCCTTGGCTTATATTTCGGTCTAAAATCCGCAAAGCTGATCTAAGGCGAGTAGTCCGTCAAGCCTAAGATTTTGGATGAGGCTAGTAAAGATTAAAGAGTCAAAAGGGATGAAGAGTTACTTTTTAACCTCCACTCTGTATCAATGTTTAACCCGTCTTTTTAGCTTTGACACTGTGCTGGTGCAAGATTGAAAGTCAGGTAGAGACATCAATAAACATCAATAAAGGGTAAAGGGTGGCCAGCAAAGAGGCGTCACTCTTTACCCTTTGCTTTTTATAGCTGATTGGCTGTTCTACCGCTGGCCAGGATGCCAATAGCGGCCAGGATGAACCAACTCAGTACATTGATGCGGGCATCGAAGAGGGTGACATCAAACAGGGCAAACAGCAGACATCCTGTAAAGGCCAGGACATAGCTCAGTAAAACGGGTGGATAATTTGCCACCATCAAACGACGCATCGCCGCCCCATAGTTGCGTCCAACTACCCAACAAAATATCAGTAAGGTGGGAATGCCGGTGTCACAGGCCAGATAGAGCCAGAGATTGTGAGGATGAAAGAGGCGTCGATGGTCTGTCACGCTAAAGGGGACATATTGGTGACTAAATCCCCCCAGGCCCCAACCGACTAAAGGCCGTTGTTGAATCAAATCTACGGCAATTTGCCAGGCGGCTACACGGGGGTCTTGGGTAAAGAGCTCCAGGCTCAGGGTGCGGCCACCAAAACCCAAAAACAAGAGTCCTGTTGTGACGGTGGCCAGTAGCGCCAAGCCTAAAATCCAGACCCAGCGGTACCGTCTGGCTAGATAGCCAGCAATTAACAACAAAACAATGGCAGCGAGTAAGCCATTGCGTGAACTGGTGAAAAATACACCGCAGGCGGCCAGACTGGTAGCTGTCGCTAGCACAATGGTCATCTGAGCAGATTGCTGAAAGTGCGATCGCATTTTCCCCAGCAATAACCCCAGCCCCAGACCGAGCACAATAATCAAATAATTACTCAAAATATTGGGATGGCTGAGGCCGCCATGGGCGCGATGTCCAGCAAAGCTGACATCAAAAATCCACTCAAAAATAGACCAATCGCGCACTCGGGCAGTAATGCTTGGAAATCTGACAATATACTCCACCAGGGCGGCTGTGCTAAAGGGTAAGGAGCCGAGTACCAGGGCCTGGGCAATCGTCTTAAAAATAGGACGGGGGAGGCGAAAACGCGGTGCTGTATGCAATACCCCCACCAGTAAGAAATAGGGTAAAAAATTAGCCAATTGTAACCAGGCATCGCCACGGTTAACGGCAAAACAGGCGCTGGCTAATAGTCCCACAGTTAAAAGACCATAGCCCTGTTGCCACAACACCTGCCGAATTGCACCGAAACGCTGGCACAGACCAGTGAGCATGAGCACCACCAGGATGCCTAACCCCAGATAGCTGGCAAAGGGCAGAACTACCAACGCACTAATCCATAGCCAGTCATAGCCAAGGTTGGAGCGCAGGATAGTGAGAAATTTTGCCGTAGATTGGGTTGAGTTAATACGCACCGTCTCCCATGAGAACGACCCACACCGTACGAATCAGAATATAGAGATCTAGCCAAACTGACCAGTTACGAACGTAATAGGCATCCAGGTTGACCCGTTCATCGTAGGTAATATTGTTGCGGCCAGAGACCTGCCACAGCCCCGTTAAGCCAGGTAGTACCTGGGTATAAAGTTCAAATTTGTCAGCATAGCGATGGACCTCATCATGCACGATGGGGCGGGGACCCACCAGGCTCATTTCCCCCCGGAGAACGTTCCAAAGCTGGGGCAACTCGTCTAAGCTTGTGCGGCGTAACCATCGTCCTATACGAGTAATGCGGGGGTCGTATTTAAGTTTGCGGTCCTGGTCCCAGTGACTGCGCAGTTCTGGTTGTTTATGGAAGTATTCCTTTAGTACCTTGTCCGCATTGGGCACCATGGTCCTAAATTTCCAGGCTTTAAACGGACGCCCTTTGCGACCAATGCGCACCTGGGCATAAAAAATTGGCCCTGGCGAATCGAGACGAATGGCCAGGGCAATCAGGGCAATCAGGGGTAAACAAACCAGACCGACGATGATGGTTAAACATTGATCTAGCAGACTTTTGGCCAGTTTTGGACCAGGCAACAATAACTGCTGACGAGACTCTAACCCGAGAACGCCACCCAAATCGCGAGCCGCCACCCACAGACTGGCCATGCCAAATAGATCGGGAATAATCAGCAAATGGGGAAAGGCGCGACCATAGCGCTGCACAATGTACAGTAGCCGGTCACGATGGACCCCTGGCATGGCGACAATGGCATAGGGAATTTGGTCACGGTTGGCGAAGACAGGGGCCTGGGCTAAATTGCCAATGACAGGAATCGTTTCGAGATAGCCGTGTTTTTTTACATCATCATCGAGTACCGCCACCGGCTTTAACCCCAGGGAAGGATGACGTTTCAATGTGCGAACAACCAACGCTCCGGTCTCCCCCGCGCCTAGCACCAACACGGGATACCCCCACCAAGACCGTTTAGCAACCAACGCCCTCAGCCCATAACGGCCCAACAAAACCAGAATGATTGAAAGTCCCCAGGCCATCAGGAAGGCCGCTCGGGAATATAGCTCTAGATCACGAAAAAGAAAGATCGCTGACCCCAGGGTGAGATAGAGCAATGTCGTGGTCAGGGCGATGCGTCGTAACTCTTCCACTGGCCCTAGTCCATGGCCTGGATAGAGTCCGGCCAGGCCGTAGCCCAGTAAAAATAGCCCCAGCAGTGGCCATAGTTCCCAGTACAGAGATGGATGATAGTGGCCGTTAAACCAAAGCCGCAGGTAGACGCTGGCAATACCAGCAAAACTTAAACAAAAGGCATCGCATGCGATCAACGCACTCACCATGTAACCTGGGTGGGCGTTTACTTTTAATGGTGCGATCGCAGGTTTAGTCGGCTGAGAAAGAGTCATGGTGATTACATCTGGCCGCAGGCGATAACCTAACTACTCTAAGGGATCACCATGCAAGAAAGCTGTATGAGTTTGCTCAATACAGGCACGAAACTGGCTGTGAAAAGACTCAATAGAGAAACGTTCCGCTTGTTGACGTAACGCCCCGTGGTCTAATTGATGCATACCCACCTCAAAGGATTTTACGGCCTGTACCAGACTGTCAACTGTCTGTTCTGAAAACAGAACACCTGTTTTGCCGTCAATCACCGTTTCAGTAACCCCACCGCGTCCAAAGGCAATCACTGGAGCCCCTGCTGCCTGAGCTTCTACAGGAGTAATCCCAAAATCTTCCTCGGCTGGGAAAATAAACCCTTTGCAGCGTTGCATGTAGTCTGTTACTACATCGTCTGGCTGGTGCCCTAACAGTTGAATCTGGTCCCCTGCCATGGCCGTAATCCTTTTCCAATCAGAACCATCGCCAATCACCACCAATGGTAGCTCTAGCTGATTAAATGCTTGAACAGTAAGATCCACCCGTTTATAAGGGACAAAACGCGACACAGTCAAATAGAAGTTTTCACGTGGATGCTGCCAGGCAAACCGCGAGACATCCACTGGCGGATAAATGACGTTTGCTGGTCGGCGATAGGCTCTCCAGATACGCTTAGCAATGAACCTAGAATTGGCCACAAAGCGATCGACCCGATTAGCACTGGTCGTATCCCAGAGCCGCAAATAGTGCAAAATCAACCGAGTGATAGCTCCCTTTGGCCCCCGTTCTAAACCTGCCTGCTTGAGATATTGATGTTGTAAATCCCAGGCATAGCGAATGGGGGTATGCACATAGCTAACGTGCAGTTGGTGAGGGGCAGTCAGCACCCCTTTGGCTACAGCATGGTTACTGGAAATCACAACGTCATAGGCTGATAGATCAAACTGCTCAACGGCCAGGGGCATCAGAGGTAAATATTGTCGAAAGGCTCGCCTGGCGAGAGGTAAACCTTGAATAAACGATGTGTTTACAGCTCGATGACCAATAAAATGGCGCTGTTCCGGTGTCAAAAAATCCACCAGACTAAACAGATCTGCCTCTGGATAAAGTTGCAAAATTTGCTCAACAACTTTCTCAGAACCGGCATGGCTAGCCAGCCATTCATGGACAACGGCAATACGCATATCAAAATGACGACACAAATCGTCCTAAGATTCTAGAGCAGAGCCCTACAGGCATCGACCCCTCAGGACATAGATACCGTGAGCCAGATTCAAATCCCCATCCTTGATTTAAAACTTCAGTACCAAGCCATCAAGGATGAAATTCAAACTGCCATCAACCAGGTCTTGGAGTCAGGGCAATTTATTCTGGGGCCAACGGTAAAAACCTTTGAAACCAGTGCAGCGAAGTATCTGGGAGTCAAGCATGCCATTGGGGTCAACTCCGGGACCGATGCCCTGGTAATTGGCCTACGGGCTGCAGGTATTTTGCCAGGGGATGAGGTCATAACCACACCCTTTAGTTTTTTTGCCACGGCGGAATCCATCAGCATGGTGGGAGCAAAGCCGGTGTTCGTCGATATTCGCTCCGATACGTTTAACATCGACCCTAGCCTAATTGAGGCGGCGATCACGCCTAAAACGAAGGCGATCATGCCGGTACATTTGTATGGTAATCCGGCAGCGATGGCTCAGATTATTGCGATCGCTGCCCGTCATAATCTCAAGGTGATTGAAGACTGTGCCCAATCGTTTGGTGCGATTTATCAAGGCGAGTGCTCTGGCTGTGAACAACGCTGTGATGGG
>JAHQVZ010000140.1 GCA_019634055.1 Leptolyngbyaceae cyanobacterium MAG.088 | reverse complement strand
TGGGTGACCGGTCTGCAATCATTAGATCGGTCACCCAGGTTACACTAGCTACGGTTGATCTTGGTTAATGAATGGCTCTGCTGGCTCTAAAGGATATCAATAAGGACTTTGGCATTAAGGAAATTCTCCGAAATGCCAGCTTTAGCATTGAGGAAGGGGACCGGGTAGGCCTAATTGGGACTAATGGGTCGGGGAAATCAACGCTGCTAAAGATGATTGCCGGGTTAGAACCCATCGACAGTGGCGAAATTTGGAAAAATGCTAGCAGCAAAATTGTTTATTTACCGCAGCAGCCAGAGTTAGACGAAGAGCTCACGGTCTTAGAGCAGGTGTTTGCCGATAGTGGTGACAGCATGGCCCTGGTGCGGGAATATGAGCTAATTTCTGCCAGGCTAGCTGAGAATGTAGGGAATGCGGACCAGCTAATGGCAATGCTATCGCGGGTGTCGCAGCAGATTGATCAGGCCAATGCGTGGGAGCTGGAAACCCAGGCTAAAGTGGTGCTGAGTAAGCTAGGGATTAAGGACTTTAATGTCAAGATTGGCACCCTTTCAGGGGGGTATCGAAAACGGGTTGCGATCGCAACCGCCCTGCTTTCTGAGCCAGACCTCATCCTGATGGACGAGCCCACTAACCACTTAGATGCCCTATCGGTGGAATGGCTACAAGACTATCTAGGACGTTATCGCGGTGCCCTGTTTCTAATTACCCACGACCGCTACTTTCTAGACCGGGTGACCAACCGCATTTTAGAAATCGACCGGGGTGATCTGTACCCCTACGGTGGCAACTATAGCTATTACCTGGAAAAAAAAGCAGCGCAGGAGGATGCGGCCGTCAGCAGCCAGAAAAAGCATGCAGGGGTGCTACGACGCGAACTGAAATGGCTGCAGCGTGGAGCCCAGGCCCGTAGTACCAAGCAAAGGGCTCGCATTGACCGCATTCGTGAGATGCAAAATACTGAGTTTAAGCAGGCTCAGGGCAGTGTGGAAATTGCTACAGCTGGTCGGCGTATTGGTAAAAAGGTAATTGAGCTGGAAAATGTGACCAAAGGCTACGATGGCCGCACGTTAATCAAAGACTTCTCCTATTTATTTACCCCAGAAGACCGCATTGGCATCATTGGCCCTAACGGCGTGGGTAAATCCACATTAATGAACATCATCACCGGACGAGAGCAGCCTGATGCAGGTACCGTTGATATTGGCTCGACTATTCACATTGGTTATTTTGATCAGTATTCTGACGATGTCAACATCAATGAAAACCAGCGGGTCATCGACTATCTGAAAGACGTAGCAGAGTTAGTCACTACCGCTGATGGCACAGTCATTACGGCATCTAAAATGTTGGAGCGGTTTCTCTTTCCTCCAGACCAGCAGTATGCACCTATTCACAAGCTTTCTGGTGGAGAACGCCGCCGTTTGTTTTTGTTACGAGTATTGATGCAGGCCCCTAATGTATTAATTTTAGATGAGCCCACCAATGATCTAGACGTACAAACCCTAAGTATTTTAGAAGAATATCTAGAAGACTTTAATGGTTGTGTAATTGTTGTTTCCCACGATCGCTATTTTCTAGATCGGACGGTACAAACAGTATTTTCATTTGAAGGGTTAGGTAAGCTAAAGCAGTATCCTGGGAATTATTCCATCTATCTGGAATATAAGGAAAAAACAGAACAGGAAGAGAAATTTAAACAGGAAGCCGCATCAAAACCCGAAAAAAATAAAAATTCAGCTCTTCAACAATCTCAGGACAAACCCAAATCTCAAAACTCATCTAAGCCCAAAAAACTTTCCTATAAAGAAAAGCGTGAATATGCTTCTTTAGAGGAGAACATCCCAAATTTGGAAGAGGAAAAAGAAACCTTAGAGCAACAGCTATATACTAATCCGCCCAGTGACTATAGTGAAATGCAGACCCTGTCTCAGCGGTTAGCTGATTTAGAAACAGAGATTGAAACAGCAACAGAGCGTTGGATGGAACTGGCAGAACGTGTGGAATCTTAAATGAGATCGTGTTCCATAGTGGCTATATCTTTGAAGACTTGATTTATCAAAAAAAGTTGTTGAATCGCCATACCCTCTCTGCTTTAGAAATCCCTGAAAGCATTGCGCTGGAATTCGATAACTCTAAAGAAAATTTGTGATGAATTTTTAAACAGGTCAAAATGTTTTATAAAGGGATAGAAGTGCATGGCTAAGAAAAGCTTATTGCGTTGAGGCTAATCTATTCAACGCTTTTCTTAGAAATTTAATTGGGGACTGCACTAAATGCTCAGATAAAACGCATTTTGAGAGATAAGTACAGATGACTCAATTAACAGGAACATTTCAGGGGACATCTCAGACTGATACCTATTTAGGGGAGATTTTAACCGATGATGCAGTCATTGTTGATGGCGTCTTGACTGGCATCGCAGCTACAGATCTAATAATCGACAGCTTTGAGGGTGCCGATACCATTGAAGCGATTGTCGACATCAATAGAAATCCATCCGACCCGCCTGAGACCAATGGCATTGGCATGGAAAATGCCATAATTACCATGGACCGGGGGGCTGATATCCTGACAGTGAGCAGTACGGTTGTATCTGATCTATTTGTTTCTGGGGGAACTGGCACTGTTTCAAATAGCACGGGAGTCCTTGGTTCCACTATTGACATGGGCGATGGTCGTGATGTTGTTACTATCGCCAGTCTTGCCGTTGCTATTTATGATTTTTCAGGGGCTAATGTATCAGCCCAAAGTTTTGGAGTAGTTGATAGTACGATTACCCTTGGACTCGGCAGTGATGAGATTTCCATTACGGCTGACGTTCCTGCAGCAAGAAGTAACGAATTAAGTACAACTGAAGCAACTGGTGTGTCAAATGCATCTGTCTTCGCAGATCGTGGCGCTGACTCTATCACCATTATTGCAGAAGCAACGACTAACGGTCCGTTAGGAGAAACTGCAACAAGCAACGGTGTTGCTTTCAGTTCTATTATCGATGGCGGACAGGGCAAAGATACTATTACAATTTTTGCCGAGTCTATAAGCTTTGACGAGAGTCAGGCTGTTGGGGTTGGCTTTGGTTCTGATGTCAATGGTGGTGATGGTAGTGATGTCATAACGGTTACTGCACAGCAAGGTTCTTCTGGTGCAGCAGTTGCCAATACTGTCGGTGTATTTCAGGGGGGTACGGTCAATGGTGGTAGGGGTGCCGATACCATTGAAATTAACGCTGACGACTTAAATGTTGGTCTCGGTACGGCTAACGTTGCTGGTATTGATAAAGCCAATGTCAATGGTGATGGGGGTAGCGATACTATTACGGTTAATGTTTCCGGTAGCGGTGATCCCAACACTACTTATGTGGGTGTTTTCCAGGGTACGGTTGCTGGAGGTAACGGTGGCGATGAGATTATCATCAATGTCACCGGGACAGAATATGACATAGACCCATCGGCTCCCCCAGAGCAAGTCGATTCAGTGGGTGTCCGTCAGGGGACATTGGATGGTGGCAATGGTGCCGATAGTTTTTCTGTGACAGGTGTGAGTCTAGACCTTGACGACGCTATTGTTAACGGCGGTAGTGGCGCAGATATGTTTGACACCGGTATTGGTGAGGCCATAATTTCTGGTGATGGGGGTGTTGATTTGATTAAGTTAGACTTTTTCGATTCAGCAACCATGTCTATTGCCCTGCTAGGCCCAGAAAGTATTGAAATCACTGGCACCCAAGATAAGCTAGGAAACAGCACAAACTGGACTCAAACGATTACCGACATTGAGCAGTACGAGGTGGCTGGCGTTATTTATGATGCAACTGGTGTAGTTGCTGAGTTAGCCTAGGGGCTAGCGAGTGATAAGAACCGCAATCAAATAACAACAGAGCGGCTAATCATTAGATTAGCCGCTCTGTTGTTATTTGAGAATATCTGAAGGTGCATTACTGTTTCCTTAAAAAGTCTATTTGGGGGACTAGGGGGTCGTTAACTACACCCACGCCTTCATAGCCCCAGCGGTCCATCATTTGTTTAAGTTGCTGACCACTAATGGGTTCTACCGCAAAGCGGTTAGCCACTTCAGCCGCGTGCTGATTGACGTAGCTGAGGGCTTCATAGTCAGCGTTAAATAGCATTAAAAAGCCTTTGGAATTTTCTATGTTGCGAGGCTTTGCGACTAGATATTGCCCATCGTGGGTGGAACGTAGAAGATAGTAAGACTTGGTGAACATGACACCGAATATAGCGTTATTTCTAAGCTAAAAGAAAAATCCCTAATCGCCTATATTTTCGTTGTGAACCTTAATCTGCAGGCATGATGGCACGGTGAATCCAATTTCTATCGCAGGTCACAATTAAATCCATGGCCAAATAGGGAAACGCATCTTGCAATTGTTGATAAAGCTGTCCACGCATATCATCCACCTGAGCAATGCCATAATCTCCGGCCTGTTGTTCACTTACTTTGACATAGACCTGTACATAAATCAGCCGTCCTGTCATCAAAGGTCGCAGATGATAGTCCTCATGGGGTAAAGGCTTCAGCACATTGCCAACAATGTCGCGCACCTGTTGACGGAGGGGATCGGCTGGAGCCTGTCCCATCAGTTGAGCCCAGTTGTCTCTTACGGTTTGGATAGGAATCGGCAACACAAATAGCACTAACAATATAACGAGTGCTGGGTCAGCATAGGGAACAAGGTTCTCTAAGGAACTTTGTTGCAAAATTAGAATCAAGCCAAAGGCGATCGCAACTGCCCCACTAATTAATCCATCAATCAGCCAGTTTTTAGCATCCACATCCAAAATGGGGGAATGGCTGGCCTGGGCGTAGCGGTATTGCTGCCAGGCCAGAATAAGGCAACCGGTGGACGCTGCGATCGCATACCAAATTGCCACCCCTGCCTCAATCGGTCGACCCCCATTCAAAATCGACTCCACCGAC
This sequence comes from Leptolyngbyaceae cyanobacterium MAG.088, assembly GCA_019634055.1. Lineage (GTDB taxonomy): Bacteria > Cyanobacteriota > Cyanobacteriia > Phormidesmidales > Phormidesmidaceae > Leptothoe. The sequence goes on along the minus strand of JAHQVZ010000140.1, from coordinate 7,442 downwards.
GAAAACAAAGCAAACATAGCCACAATGGCAATTACCAACCCTTTACCCAGGTTAAGCAACGGCTCGAACATGGCATAGCCAAAGGGAAATTCCTTATCCTCTGGTAGATAGAGCAGACGGGCTACCCGCAACGACAACAACGAAATCGCCAAATGAATGCCCGAAAACACCCCATCAAATAAAATCGCCTCAGACGAGCTGATCACAGCAAACATCACCCCTAACAGCACCATGCCCGCATTACCCAAAATTGTCAGTTGTAGCGCTTTTTGTTCTAGCTCTTGATGGTGTGTCATTGAGCATCACCTTAGGCAACGACACTATCAACCTAGTGAATCGTTTGGGACACAGTCAATTTTTATACACCTAAAGCGTTAGCCAAACACCCTATAAAGATTGTTGAAGAGACGACGGCATACATAGGTGTTCTCAATAGCGTCCGTTGAACTCACGGAATACATACATGTTAATCGCAGCGACCACAAAGCAGATGATGAAAATCAATACACGGATGCCATAGATGGGTTCATTCATCAGTTGGCCATTAGCAAAGATAGGCGTAAATGACGGTTCTATCTTTGCCATAATAAACCCGGCAACAAAGGCGGTGATAGTAGATGTAGCCTGGGAGAGATTTTTGAGTTCATTGCTGGTATTAGGAGCAACTAAAAAACCCACTAACCAACCGCCGGCCCAACCAGCAACAGCAATCAGCACTGTTTGCGCAAACCCTGGATCGTTTAGTTCACCATGGACCTGGTTAGCCAACCAAATGACAATACCAAAGACAATAAACCCAACCAGTAGGCCACTGTAAGACCGAAAAGACTGCATGGGCTAAGTATCTAGGATCAAATAAAGGGCTTCATCATTGACCCAAAAGCCTATAGAACAACCCATAGCTGCCAATATCATAGAGCTTCTAAAATCCTCGACTCTAATTCATGTTTGAGAGTTTAATGCGCGGATCCACAAAAGATAGTGTCAGGTCAGCCAGTAAGTTACCCACAATTAGCATGGTGGCCCCCATGATCAAACTGGCCATGATCAGATATAAATCCTGAGACTGAACCGCCTGTAATGTTAAACGCCCTAACCCTGGCCAACCAAAGAAATATTCCGTAATGAAGGCCCCGCTGAGTAGGCTGGCAAACTCAAACCCAAGCAATGTAATTAATGGGTTAATGGCGTTGCGTAAGGCATGGGTATAAATGACTCTATCTTCGGGTAGGCCCTTAGCCCGAGCTGTACGAATGTAGTCTTGCCGCAACACATCTAACATCTGGCCCCGCATAAGTCGTTGTAGGCCAGCAAAACTGGTAATACTCAGGGCCAAGGTAGGTAAAATCATATGCCACCCCACGTCCAGTATTTTGCCAATCCAGTTAAGGTCATCGTGGTTGATGCTGGTGCGTCCACCCACCGGAAAGAGTGGAGCCGTTAGCTGGGCAAAAAATAAGAGCAATAGCCCAGTAATTAAGGCAGGAAAGCCTTGGCCAATGTAGCTCAGCACCCGCAAAATGCGATCAGCAAACTTATTATGGTTGACCGCACCAATGATGCCCAAGGGGATGGCAATGGCCCAGGTCATAATAATTGAGGCAATAGACAGTAACAGGGTATTGGGAATGCGCTCTGCCAAAACCTCTACGGCAGGGCGCTGATAGGCAAAACTCTGGCCAAAGTTGAGCTTAGTGACGACCTGATAGAGCCACTGAAAGTATTGCTGCCAGATAGGTTTATTGAGACCAAACTGTTCTTCAAATTGTTGAATGGTTTCTGGAGAAATCTGAGGATTTTGACGAGCAGCATCTAAGAAATCGCCTGGAGCAAGTTGAATAATAAAGAAGCTAAAAACTGAGGCGAGCAGCAGCGTCAAAAAAGCCTGCAGAACACGCTTAAACACATAGAGTGTTGTCTCACTAGCAAATATTATCTGCAATGTTTGCAGAGGAGAACGAGATTGGTTAGACGTAGGCTCTGCAGTCATAGGTGGGAAATTTGAGTCAGTCAGGCACAAATCAGATGTTGTAGGGTGCAGCATGCTGCGCCCCTACGACCAGTATCTCAGTATGATATTAGGGTGGTGATAGGAATGCCATCTGGAAGTTTTTGGCGACCATTCAAACCACTTAACTCAATCACAAAGCTAAAACCTGCGATAGTTGCACCGGTTTGCTCAATTACCTTAGCTGTGGCGGCAGCTGTTCCGCCCGTAGCCAGCAAATCATCCACAATTAGAGGGCGATGGTGCTCAGTTAGGGCATCTTGATGGACTTCTAGGCTATCTTGGCCATATTCCAGGTCATAAGACACATGATGGACAGCGGCAGGTAGTTTTCCTGGTTTACGCACAGGGACAAAACTTAGACCCAGCTTATAGGCCAGGGGCATACCAAAGATAAACCCTCTAGACTCAATGCCAACGATACAGTCTGGCTGATAGCTGATAACTTGTTCTGCCATCAGATCAATGGTGGCTTTTAGGCCATCAGCATCTTGGAGCAAGGTTGTAATATCTCGAAAAAGAATGCCTGGTTTAGGAAAATCAGGTATCTCACGGATCAGTGCCTGGATATCTGCGATGGACTTCACGGCGGGGTCTGATGCAGGACGGCCTTATTCTATACCCTGTGGGTCTGTGGTTGTCCATTGTGGCACTGTGCAAACGGTCAGGTTTAGCTTGCCTTCCCGCAGGATTCCAGTAGGATAGGGGGCAGAAAATACTGTCCTTTTGCCAAAGGGCAGTTCATGTCCTTGAGACCGTGTTTGCCTGTGAATAACGTCCCTAAGTCAACCGTTACGCCGACTAAACGTCGCTGTACCGTCACTGTTTCAGCACAGGCCTGGCATGGTTCAAAAGCGGCGGCACAAGCGGCTGGCTGTGGCAGCATTTCAGAATTGTTAGAAAAACTGGGGAACGGCGAGTTGGCGGTGGTAGCCGCAGACGAAGTGGGGCCTCTGGTCGATGACGATAGGTCATCCTTGGATGATGGCCAAAGCGGCCTGTTTTCGACAGAAATGCCTAACGATCAGGGGGCTACGACCTGGCCTTTGGATGCAGTCGGCCCTCGGGCAGGGGACCCTCGGGCAGGGGATCCTCGGGCAGGGGACCCTCGGGCAGGGGACCCTCGAGTAGGGGGCGAGCAAAGGCCCTCACTACTGCCCGGATTTTTCTTTGGCAGATTGCCTAAGATGATGATGACGGCAACCTGTGCTGCCCTAATTTTGTTGCCAATTTTATATGTAATCGATCTGCGTTTATCAGGCCCCAAAAAAGCCACGGTTGATTTAGACAATGCGATCGCATTAAAGACAGGAGACACCATTGCCGGGTATGAGGTTACCGATCATATGCGAATTCGCCCAGTACATCCGGTCACTGGGGCGATCAATGTGCCTCACAACGGTGTCGATGTCGCCACCCCTTCAGGCACACCAGTCTATGCCGTTGGGGTGGCTGGAGACCAGGTGAGCGTAGACTGTTGGTGGGATGTGGATGGCGGTGGATGGGTTGCGGATCAAACTACAGAATCTTATCCACAGCTGGTGTTTCAATCGTTGCACCTGCTAGAAAATGAATGCCGTTCAGGCACATTCACCAGCGGGGAAGTCATCGCTCTGACCGGCAATAGTGGCCTAGGGTCAGGGGAGCATTATGACTTTAGAGTAAAGCTAGATGGTCGCTATATTGACCCACCCAAGCAATTTTTAGAAGCCGCACTGACGGGCAAGACGCTATCTCTAGATGGCAAGTTGGCTGAGCTATAAAGGCCTTGCTATAGCAGGGGTTCGTCAGGCTTACATACCGTAGACCAAAATTCTATGTCTGTGCGAGAGTCGAGGACGCCGGTGAGCTGGCTACGGTAACCGGTTAGACGTTCTCGTTCTAACCCTTCAGCGTACGGAATAAGTTCGTCAACGGTAGCGGTGACGCAAACCCAATCTTTGGTTTGGGCAGCCAGGCTTAAACGGGCTTGCAAGGCATCAACTTCAGCCTGGATGGCGGCGACCCGATTGCGCTCGATGTAGTATTCCATGTTTGAGATCGCATTAATCGCATAAACATCCTCCGGTCGTTCTACCAATGCCCGCTGAAAGTTCAGCAGTGCCGTCTGATAATCAAACTGATTGGCATAGGTATAGCCCAGATTCATGGCCCTGGTATAGGCATCTTCTGGCTCTGGATTAACCTCAGCCTGGGCCAGTGCAACCGTCCCAGACAAGAGCCCCTCAGGCAAGAGCGCCTCAGGCAGCACCTCAGACAAGAGTGCCTCAGGCAGAAGGATTGTTAACCCTAAAAGTGAACCCCATAACCACTGCTTCATCATGGATCGCTTCGGTGACCTCTACTGTTTTCGCTATTGTTACCACGGATTGCCACAAACCAAATCTCAATTGAACTCCGAGTTTTCTCTAACACCCCTCTTTAGGCATGTGCAGCAATGTTTCCAGGCCCTTTTGAGGCTCTGAAAACCTCAGGATACCCGACTGATATGTCAACGTTTCATGATTCGTATAGAAAACCCTTAGTAGAAACTAACCTTGCAGTCGCCCTCATGTTTTGTTACATTAATTTACATTAATCTAAGTTTACAAAAGGCTGAGTGGGCTATTTCCTACTCCTTATGACCATTGTTAATGTGCGTCACTTTGGTCAATGTAGCTCTGTTCAATTCTGCGCTAGCGATTGAGGAATTATTGGTGGAAGCATCTCAATTAATTAGACGATATAGCATCGGGCAGCGGCAGTTTGAGCGGGCAGATTTACGAGAGGTTCAGTTGCCCGAGGCTGAGCTTAAAGGGGTTTACTTGAACTATGCCGATTTGACCTGGGCTAACTTTAGTCAAGCCAATTTTGAGCAGGCTACGTTAAGTGGGGCTATGATTTGGCGCACTCACCTCAATTGGGCCAACTTAAGGCGTGCAGATTTAAGTCGTGCATTGGTACTACGTAGCCATTTGACCTTTGCCGATTTGAGAAACGTGTCGATGCAACAGGCGGATTTACGTTTAAGCGATTTTAGGCAAGCCAACCTGCAAGGGGCCAATTTACAAGGAGCAAAGCTCTGTTTTTCTGACTTGAGCGGCGCTGATTTGTCTCATGCTGACTTAAGCGGTGCCGATTTAACTGGCGCGGTGCTGCATGGGGTGAACTGGTCTAATACGTGCCTTGCTGGGGCTATTTCTGAGTCCGTTGTGCCGCCCGCACTGGTTTAGATGAACGTCCAAAGACGTATTTGATTAATATTCGTTGGTACTACTACGGCTGCAGTATAGCCATCGCAAGGGGCAAACACCTTTAATTGCCAAGGTTGTCCCGGTACGTTTAGTTTTGGGGATGGCGCTAGGTCTACTTCTACACTTGCCAAGTGGTTAATAATGCCCTGGCCTGTTGCTTTGAGATAGGCTTCTTTACAGGTCCAATACGTCAGGAACCCTGTACTTTGCTCAGTCTGTGCGATCTTCGTGAGTGCCTGTTGTTCGGAGGGGGCTAAACATCGTTGGATCATGCCGTCTAAGTGAGTTATAGCCCGCAGCTGCTCAATATCTATGCCGACCACTTGCCTGGCTACGCCACACAATGCATACTCACCAGAGTGAGAGAGGTTGAACTGCAGCGAACGATCATTGTGCAAAGCCGGTTTGCCATGGGGGCCATAGTCGAAAGTAAGTTCAGCAGGCCTGGTTTGGGCATAGCTAGCAAGAATACAACGCAGGCTACTACGGGCTACGGCAAATTTCCGTTGATCAGCTTCAAAACGATAGCGATCGCGACGGGTTAATTCATCCGCTGAAAGGACATCTACCTGAGCTGCTTGGTTTAAAGGAATGCGCCATAAATCTAAAGTCGTTTGCCCTAAAGTCGTGTAGCAGTCTGCAGTGGGGGGTATCCACGTACCACTACTCAGATGGTTTTCTACAGTTTCCATGGGGGTGCTATATGGCTTGGAGAGAAATGTTGTTTACGAACATAGTTTTCACACGATTACATCTGTTAGGTTAGTTAGAATAACGACCCTTAATTTACAACGGCTACGGACAGCGCAACTAGCGAAATGTATTTCGCCAATTGCCATGGGGCGACTGCCCATTTTTAGTCCTGTAGATTTTGTTATAGAGGCAATAACTGGTTTTTAATAGAGAAGGGATTTAGTTGCTTTATACAGAATTGAAAATAGTGCTGTCGATTATTGCTATTGGTAAATAGTTAATATGGCTCTTCTGTCTCCTGCGCCAACGTCTCATCTGGCCCAAAAAACTGCCTATCATCCGCGTATTGTTATTGTTGGCGGTGGCTTTGGTGGTTTGTACACAGCATTATATTTGCAAAAATATCGTCACCTCAAAGGGGCCTCTATTACGCTAATTGAACCTCGCGAACGCTTCCTTTTTACGCCCCTACTCTATGAAGTCCTGACCGAAGAGTTGCTGTTGTGGGAAGTAGCACCGGCATATCACAGTTTATTGGCCGGTACTAATATTAAGTGGCAGCAAGATTGGGCTGAGCATATTGACTTAGAGCGGCAGCGTATTACGCTCCGTCAGGGAGATCGGTTTAACTACGATTATTTAGTTGTTGCTACCGGGGCTAAAACCCGACAACTCCCAATTCCTGGTATCAATAAACACGCATTGACCTTCCGTAGTCTAGATGATGTCGTTACGGTAAAGGCGCGTTTAGACCAGTTGTCGCAAGCGTCATATCCGGTCGCTGTAACTGTTATTGGCGCGGGAGCTAGCGGTGTAGAATTAGCCGCTAAAGTGGCGGATCGTTTAGGACGTAACGCTCAAGTCCGATTGGTAGATCGGGGTGCTCAAATTCTTAGTCCGTTTCCTCAGGGACTGCGGCATCAGGCGATGACCGCTCTAAGGCAACGTAATGTGGAGCTACATCTACAAACCCACATTAATCAAGTAGGGCCTGATACTGTGCACTTGAACAATGTTGAGCTGCCCAGTCATTTAACCCTCTGGGCTACGGGCACTGAGCCGGTGCCATGGTCCGGCACTCCCGTCAACACAAATGATTACGGTCAAGTATTGGTGCGGCCCACTCTGCAGCTAGAGGATTATTTCAATGTTTTTGTTGTGGGGGATGTGGCAGCCCAACAAAAAACGGTACCCAATACGGCCCAGGCCGCTTATCAAGGTGCTGCCGCGGTGGCGAGTAGTTTAGCTAAAATGACTCGACAGAAACAACCAAAGCGCTTTAGCTATCTCCATTTGGGCGATATGCTGGCCCTGGGCAAAGGGACTGGTGGGGTTTGGAGTTTTGGGATTAGTCTGGGGGGAAAACTCGGTGGCATTATTCGTCGAGCGGTTTATATTCATCGGTTACCGACTAACCACCATCGATTTAAGGTGGCCCGTCGAGCGCTGGGTCAAATCGGTCGTGCATTGTGGCCCTTTAAACAACAATAAATTAATTGCAATGTAGT
>JAHQVZ010000001.1 GCA_019634055.1 Leptolyngbyaceae cyanobacterium MAG.088 | reverse complement strand
CATCAATATCAAAACTGACAGCATCAACCTGGATGAAACTGGTGTACTGATGTTAATTACCGCCAGCGGAACAGCCATAAAGTTGTAGATTGCGATCGCAGGCTCGCTGGGCAGTGGGGTTGATAATTAGAGATGTTATTGACTAAAAAACAATCTCACCTTAAACCCTACTCACCACTCACATCACATCTCTTCTTCGCTTGGCGTTCTAGGATACGGCAACTGATGGCGAGCACAGGCTTTTTTGATGCGCAAAATTAGGTCGGTTTTGTAGATGTATTCATCCCGCGCATCCATGGGATAAGACTTTAGCTTTAGGTGGGTGGCCCAGGTTTCTTCAGAAACAACTACCATAACCGGTAGTTTTAGCTGGGTGAAACGACTGCTATAGGCAGCCTGGTAGAGAATGTCAACGGCTAGTTCTGTATTGGCCTGGTGGGCAAAGTAAAACTCAGTCACAACCTGGGCTTCAAGCTGACCGCTGTTGGCATTGGAAATAGGGTTAATCCAGGTGGTGTTATGGGGAATGGTAACGGCATTATCATCGGGGGTTTGGAGTCGTAGGCCGCGCAAACCATAGTCAATGACTTCGCCATAGTGTTCGCCAATTTGGATGCGATCGCCCATGCGGAAAGGGCCTTCAAATAGGTTGACTACCCCGGCAATGATAGAGCTGGCATAGTCCTTAAAGGCAAAGCCCAGTGCAACGGCAATCGTACCGGTTAAGGCAATCAGGTTAGAGCCGGTCAAATTTAAAAATAGAGGCAGTACATAGCCAATGGTAAAGATCAGTACAATGCCTTTGAGAAAGGGCACTGACTGCTTGATGATTAATCGAAACCGACGGGGTACTTGTTCTGATAGTGCATTGGTGCTGATGCGAATCAAAAATAGCAAGCCATAGGCGATGAGTATGGCTAAACAGGCTTTGCCGATATCTAAGGGATTGGGCTGTTTAAATAAGTCGAGGCTATCGGCTGGTGCTGACGTTTCCTGGGCGTTGGCCAAATTTGCCAGGGTGAGTGTGGCTATGGTTGTTGCGATCGCTATCTTACCTACCCTGACCATGGCTGCCTCCCTAAGCATTACCAATTAAAAAGTTGTTATTGCCCAGTTCGCTATAAAGCCTGGGATAATAAGCCGGATGAACGCTAAACCGCCTGCCCCGCTGACGGATGATGCCTTCGCGCCGCAGTACCTGCAGGCGTGAGCGAATATTGCGTTCAGCTTCACCCAAGCTAAGGGCCAGGTGCGATCGCGTCATTTCCCGGTGAATCAATAATGAATGCAATAAATATCGATCCAGGGGGTCGAGGGACATTAGCCCCGGCAGCACAGGTTTAGTGGGTATTAGCTCAATCAAATCGGTTTTATTGGCAATGGCCCCCTCATCGGTGACCGCATCAGCTCGAATTCGTAAGGATTTGAGCCAAACCTGAGCGGCTGTACTCGCAATACCATCTGTCACACTGGCCAACGTATTCCAATAGCTATCGTTGGCGGCTGTAACCTTAACCATGGGGCCAGTTGCTTGAGTTTCAAGGTTAGTCTCTAATAACGGCATTAGCCATACTTTTAGCTCTGGTCCAGACAGCTTGGGTAACGCTATTGCCTGTTCAAAATAAGCACTAATCTGACAAACCCGTTCCAAGAAACTCCAGGTCCAGTGGTTACAGCCAAATATCCAAAACCGTGATGAGTCCTGAGTACTAAGGGTTTGCAGATACTCAATACCTTCCCATCCCTGAATGCAGCGCAGAAAACATTGCTCCAAACTCGATACCACCATGATGGTTGGCACATGCTTATCAATATCCGTTTGCGTGACCGGTGTGGCAATGTCACTGGGGGTATCCGTATTCGGCTCTAACTCCCGCTTCAGATGCTGAGGTACCGTCAATGGATCCGGTGGACGCTGATAGCCCCCCAAAAAAAAATGCACCTCACAATCGGGAAACTTTTCATGGAGACTAGCCTTAAGAATAGGCCCAATGTCTTCTACTGGTCTGCCCAAAACCACTAGGCTATTATTTTCAAAGTCAGGATTTGCCTGCCAGTCTTGCAGTGCCTGGGCTAATGCATCTTGGATAGTTGTCTCGTATGGCTGAGGCACAGATAGTTTTACCAACCGCTCCCCCAAACTGTTAAGTACACCTGGTGGTGCATTGACAAGCTCTTCAGTCGGTTCAGGTTTAGCAGAACGAGAAAACCAGGCTGGAATAATCTTGAAAATAGAGGAAAATTGTTTCCTCACCACAGTTACCTTATGAAAATCGTAATTATCCTATCGTTATTTGCTACCTGTTCAATATTAAGACCCATCACAATATGCTTAAAAATTCAACCTCACTCAAGTTGAAACCGATAGTTGCCTCTATAGAAAAACGACCGTTCTGGAGGTGGTCAATGTTTACAGACAAGATAGATGCGATCATAAAATTGCCCCTAAGGTAACAATTACAATTATCTCTGTTTACATAAGATTTCTAATTCAAGTGAGCGTAAGGGACAGAAATTAAATCAACTCCAACTTACTGAATTTCAACTCCCCATAGTTTTCAAATAATAGCGATGAGGATTATGGAATTTGATAATTTCTCTGTCCTAAACCAACAAAATGGGCATTAACTCCACATAAAATATGTGCTCTAACAAACGTAGTACCTTCATCATTCCAAAATTGGAATGATGAAAAATAATTTTTTCCAATTTTGGCAAAAATAGACCAGTAATGACACTAGTGAGAGAAATCACGACTTAATGTCACAAAGATCACCTAAACAATCTCGAAATTGATTTGTTGAACCCTGTTTCTTTATACACATACAAAACAATCTAGACAAACATCACACCCTACCTCTAAGTGCTCAGCATGATTTTGGATGAATTCATCTACGGCGCTTTCAGGGGAATCATCTGAAAATCTGTTATCAAAACAGAAAACAAGCTGTTCAAGACAAACAACACACACTTATTGAGGACCAATTCATGCATCATAAAATAAAGAAAACGATGATTACCGCTTGCTTGGGACTGGCAACTGCCCTAATCAGTTACGGCAACTTTACCCGAGCAGAAGGTGCGAGTCTCTTGGCTGAGACAGGTCAAGAAATACGTAGCCTGGCTAGTAATACAGCTAGTAATATATGGGCCAAACCTGATGAATATCAAAACTTACAAATTGGGATGACAGCTACCGAAGTTGCCAGCATTCATTATAAATTGCTGGATTATAAGGTTAATCATTCATCAATCGCTATTCCAGAGGGTATTGAGGTCTATGAATCTCAATTTAAGCGGCAAATTGTAATTGATTCAGACGAAAAAACTGATGCAGAAGGGATCTCAGTTTACTTTAAGATAACATGGGCCTATGAGATAGATGAGTCTGGCAAACAGAGTTTAATCGCAAAACGAATTTATTCCCATGCCGCTACAATGCCCAATATCCTTGGAGACTCAGAATGTTTCCCAAACAACAGCTTTCTTTGTGACGAAAACAGTTGACAATCAATATGACACGGCTTTTCAAATATAACTTGAGCGCCAGTGTACTACATCAGCTAGTTAGAGATGCCCGATGCCATCCAAGTTATGGAAGCTGATATTACTGATGCAAAAATGGTAGTACAAACCACAAAGGAGCCTTTTCATCAAGGGTTACTCTGGCTGTCGCATGCATACCGGCCAAAGGAATCATATTGAGGCTGCTAGCTGACCACTTATAACCACTGCTAGTATTTGGATCGGCTGTGAGCTCTATTAGCACTTCAATGGAAGCAGGGGCGGTTGGATCTTCTAACTGACGGACGCTATTCAGGGTCATCACCGTAGGCAGCGACACCTGACTGACCTTACCCTCTATACCACCAGCGGCTTGCTTATTCCCTTCCACATCGGGAATCAAGAGCACATCCATGCCCGGTTCAATCTGAGCTAGCTCCCCACTAGGGAAATGAGCCACCCCAACCAGCTCACCGGCCTCGCCCTCGGCATAGGCCAAAATCGCATGGCTGCTTGTGGTTACAGGAATTCGGCCTTCACATGCCCAGAGGATGGCAGCCCCTAAAAGCCCACCAACTGTAGCCAATGGCAACCAGCTGCGAGGGGAAACGATTTGCATAAGCTGATCAAGCTGCTCTGGTGAAGATAGCCGCTCTAAAGCTTCCTGCCGAAAGATACTACTGTCGCCCATCTCAACTACCCTACCTGTAAGAACCTAGCTAAAAACCTTAATTAGCACATTATACTTACGTCCCTTATAGCGGGAAGTCTAACAAATGTGATGCCAAATGTGACGTCACTCAGTAGATTTTAAGTATTGAAGATGTATTTAATAGATTTTCCTAACAATTGGGTTCTTATCTTTTGATGAAATCTGGTACACCTCTTCCAAAACCAACGGAACATTAGAATTTCATGAGAAACCAATAGTGCCTCTTCCATTTTCAAAAATGCTCGATATGATTGAAGAGTGTTATGTTGCATACCCGACAACTAAGCACAACTTTCATTCATTGTTTCTACATTGAGGTAACTTCCATGGAAGAGCAAAACAAGAACGTTACTGATGAGCAACTATCTGATGATCAACTAAAAGATGTTGCAGGCGGTAACAAGCTTCAAGAGCAGCGTCTAGAGCATTTAGACAACCAAAGCAAGAGTGTTAAGGATGTTCAAGCAGAGCGCCTAGATCAACTTGATCAGCGCTCTAAGTAGATCTGATTTTATTTGGTACAGTTGCTTTGAGCTAAGAGAAAACTGTATCAGTGGTTAAAAAAGAACATTAGTCCTGTTGATCTTTTAAGGGTTGACAGGGCTATTTTTTATGGATTTTTAATTCTATAGAGATTTCCGGTGAGACTTCTTCTCAAAATATTGTTGGTGTTCTTCAGTTGCTAACCAATAGGACGTTGCCGCAATGATTTCAGTGACAATGGGTTTATCGTATTGGCTAGACACATTTTTTTTAGACCAATGTGCTAACTGTTGTTGTGTATCAGTATGGTAAAAAATAACTGAGCGATATTGTTCGCCCCGATCAGCTCCCTGCCGATTAAGACTGGTGGGATCATGTATTTTCCAAAATATTTCTAATAACGTTTCATACTTGATTTTTTCTGGGTCATATTCTATTTGGCTTACTTCAGCATGCCCAGTAATACGAGAAAGAACATCTAAGTAACAAGGATTTTCAAAATGTCCCCCCATATAACCAACAGAGGTCTTGGTTACACCAGGGAGTTGGCGAAATGCCTGTTCTGTCCCCCAAAAACAGCCTGCCCCAAAAGTGGCTAGATGCAACACTACTTCAGTCATTTCAGTAATCTCCGTTGTGTTATTTCCACTGAATTTATTTAATGATTAGTTACCAATATATTTAGTAGTGTAACGGTCGATGTAATTAACTTAATTGTTCAAACTAAATGAGCAGGACTATATCGGTATCTTCTCAACAGGAGAAGGTGCGGACTGTGGTGCATTACCTGACATTTGATTTAGTAGTAAGCGATTCCGACAGGATTTTCATGGGGTTTAAATTAGTTACTAGCACTGTATTGCTAGGTATTGTTCTTGCCGGCTGCGGCGGTGGCGGTGGCGGTGGCGGCGGTGACAGTGATCCACCAGAAACATCAAACTCATCAGCTCCAATGTCTGTTGCAACTCCAATAGATGTTGTAGCAGAGGAGGATTGTACAACGTTGTCAAGTATTTTGGATGATTTGCTTGCAGAGACTAACGACATCCGAGCCGCCAATGGGGCGTCTAACTTACGGTTTTCTTATCAGTTAGGGCAGGCGGCCCAAGCCCATGCCGAAGATATGGCCACTAACGATTATTTTAGCCATACAAGTCTTGATGGTTCTAGCATTGCCGATCGCATTGATGACTCTGGCTATATTTATAGTAGTGCTGGTGAGAATATTGCAGCGGGTCATGACTCTGTCGAAGCTGTTGTAAATGCTTGGTTTGAGAGCCCTGGTCATCGTGAAAACTTGCTAAATCCAGACTATGTTGATATTGGGTTCGGTTTGTCCTTTAACAGTAGTTCTGAGTTTGGCAGTTACTGGGTTCAAGAATTTGGTAGGCCAACAGATGCAACCACGGTTGATACCCGAGCATACGTTCCCGAAAGCTGTAGTATTGGCACAATTGCCAGTGATGAGACTACTGTTCTAAGCGGTAATCTAATGGCAGATACAGCAACAGATATATCTGTTGCTAATGATCAAGGTTTAGAGGAAGTTCTGTTTGCCGATGTCCCTGATGATCAAACGTCATTAGCGGCAACTGCGGTTATGTCGGCTAATATTGATAACCCTGCGACTACACCAGAACCTGCACTTGTTGTCGGGCTAGTCTCAATTTTGTTAGGGCTAAAGTTTTCTGGCAAGAAAAATTAAAAGCAATGAAATAGTCCTCCATGACTTTAATCACGGTGTCATGGTAGGTTTGTTCATCTGCTTTACGACAAAGTAAGCAATTTTTTTGTTGTTTAGTCTAGATCAATGCCAAATACCCAGTCTTTATACTGATCATCTCGGCCTTCTGTAATTGCTGTAAACTTATCTCGAATCTGGTCAGTTATAGGCCGCACTGTAGATAGTGTGTAGTTTTCAACTTGCCGTACGGGAGTGACTTTAGCGGCTGTCCCGCTTAGAAATACTTCGTCGGCAATTAATAGCTCTGATTTATCTACGGGGCGTTCTATCACATCAATACCTAAGGCCTGAGCAACCTGTAGTACACTATCGCGGGTGATTCCTTCAAGGATATCTTGCTCAAATCCTGGTGCAATGAGTTTGCCATTGCGCACGATAAAGATGTTCATCCCAGAAGCCTCACTCACTTTGCCTTGAGAGTTCATCAAAATAGCTTCTTCAAAACCCGCTTCCACTGCCTCAGTTTTGGCCAGGGAGGAGGTAATATAAGCCCCGCTAATTTTTCCCCGCAGTGGCAGACTGCGGTCTTCCTGGCGATACCAGGAACTGATTCGACAACTAACACCTTCTGGGGAGAGGTAGTCTCCTAGCTCTAGACCATAGACAAAAAAGTCTTTTTGCACATTATGCAACCTGGGGGCGATTCCCAGGTCTGATGTGTAGACAAAGGGCCGGATATAAAAAGATGTTTTGGGACTGTTCTTTTTGACAAAGTCTGTAATCACGTGCTGAATTTTATCTGCTGGCAAATCAAAATTCAGCAGGCGAGCGCTTTTGCTCAGTCGGGCGCAGTGACGGTCTAACCGAAATAGCAACACTCGATTTTCATTCTGAGGATCGGGTATGCCACGCAATCCACCAAAGGCACCTGTCCCATAGTGCAATGCATGGGTAGCGATGGAAATTTTGGCATCCTCAAATGGACAAAACTGACCCTCAAAATAAGAAATCGGTAGAAAGTTATGCATGGGATCGGCAGCTTCAAGAAATCGTTCTACCTAGAATAGAGGAGTTCTTGGTTAAACGGGAGATCCAGCCAGGGAATGTAGGGGTTCTTTAAGGTTTGGAGGAAATTAGAGTGCTTCGTTTTGGGTGCAGAGTTTACGGTAATGCCCTAACCCAGGCAATTAACTCAAAATTCAAACCTTAAAACTCAATAGTTACGTTAGCGTAATCACTGTAATTTCTGGATTACAAAACAGTCGCCCTGGGGCATAACTGCCTAAACCCCGATTGACGTAGAGCAAATTTTTTGGGCCCACTTTGTGTAGACCCAGTGCCCATTCCCAATGCCTAACCAGGTTGGCACAGCGATCGCTAATGAAAGGAATCCCACTTTTGCGAATAATTTTGGGTAGCCGCTGACGGAATTGAAACCAGCGCTGGGCGACATTCCCAATCACGGGCAAAATAATTTGGCCACCATGGGTATGACCAGAAAGCTGCAGGTCAATACGCCAGGGGATCATCACTTCGGCTGTATCGGGATTATGGGAAAGAACGATGCGCGGCAGCGTATTAGACAGTTGGTCTAATATTTGGGGGGTAAAGTCTGGGTGGTAATAATCTGCGAGGCCTACCAGGGCCAGGTCATGGCCAAATGGGTAGGCAATTTGGTTCCAGAGGACGGTAATGCTGATATCGGTCAGGGCCGCTGTGACGACCTGATGGGCGTCGGGCCAGTAGTTATCGTGATTGCCTAGAATGGCATAGGTGGGAAAGGCTTTGGCAATGGGGCTGAGGTGAGTGGCTAGTTCATAGACTGGCTCAGGCTCATGGGTAATGTAATCGCCGGTAAAAACCACCAGGTCTGGGTTAAGGGTCAATATGGTTGAGACCGCATCTGCCAGTAGTTTGTGTGACAGTCGCTGACCGTCGTAATGAAAATCTGATAGTTGTACGATGACCTTCCCCTGCAGGCGTTGAGGTAAGCCCGGAATAGGGATTTGTAGCGACTCAACCGTAAGCGGACCGACAAATAATGGGCGCATAGACTCAGGAACAGATGCTTCGTTACTTAACTTAACGCTGATACTTAGTCACTGGCACGTCATCTGACATCATCTATAACTGACTATTTGCCAATTACCAGACTGGACTAGGTACAGTCACAGGTGCAGAGTTTACCGACGAAACTATAAAATCCACATGAATTTAGTTCTGAGTAGTTCTGAATTTTGGAGTCTAAGTTTTGAGTTAACGTTTTGACCTATAACTGTCCCATAGTAAAAATAGGTCAACGTTTTTACATTCAACGCTTTCTCACCATTTCTCTTAACCCATAGTTCAAACCTTAAAGCTCAGACCTTATTCCCGTCTAAAACACACAAATACCTTCGGAAAAACGTTAAGGATCTTTCCATGACTGCTGCTACCCTTACGCCCCAAGAACAAAGCAATCTCGCCCAGGCGATTGATTATAGTCATGTCCAGTCGGTGGCTGACATTTGGCCCATCGTTGCTGAACGATATCCCAATCAGGTTGCCCTAGAAGATCCCCACGCTACCCCCCAACTAACCCTGACCTATGGTGAACTAGCTCAACAAATCAAGCAGTTTGCTGCTGGGCTGCAATGCTTAGGCATTCAACCCCAGGATAAAATTGCGCTGTTTTCTGATAACCAACCCCGATGGCTGGTGGCAGATCAGGGCATTATGACCGCCGGGGCCGTCGACGCGGTGCGGGGCTCCCAGGCTGACAAAGATGAGCTTTCGTTTATTTTGGATAACAGCGATGCCGTGGCCATGATTGTTCAGGATCAGGCCACCTTACATAAGCTCACTGACCTTTTAGGCGATAAAAACCTACAATTCATTGCCCTGTTGTCGAATGAAACGCCTCAGTTGGACAATAGCCATGCTAAGTTGCTGAACTTTGATCAGCTGATGGCTCTGGGGGAGGGCAAGGGTGTAACTAAGGTAGAGCGCGATCGCAACCAGCTTGCCACCCTAATGTATACCTCTGGCACCTCCGGTAAACCCAAGGGCGTCATGCTGAGTCAGGACAACCTGCTATCCCAAGTTTATGGAGCCTGCAGCGTTGTTCATCCGGGCCCTGGGGCTAAAGTCATGAGCATTTTGCCCATCTGGCACTGTTATGAGCGTACCTTTGAATATTTCACCCTTTCCCAGGGTGTTCATCAGGTTTATACCAATATTCGCTACGTCAAAAAGGATCTCAAGGCTTACAAACCTAACTATATGGTGGGCGTTCCTCGACTGTGGGAGTCCATTTACGAAGGCGTTCAAAAACAATTCCGAGAACAGCCCGAAAGCAAACAAAAACTAATCAACTTCTTTCTCCACCAGAGCGAACGCTATATTGCCGCCAAACGCATTGCCGATAATCTTAGCCTGGATCAAACCCCCAGTTTCTTTGACCGCATGATGGCCAATACCCAGTGTGCCGTTCTTTGGCCGTTTCATAAGCTGGGCGACACGATGGTTTATAAGAAAGTACGCGAAGCCACTGGCGGTGACGTTGAGTTTTTGGTTAGCGGTGGCGGCTCCATTGCCGACCACCTGGAAGATTTTTACGAAATCATCGGCGTCGATATTCTGGGAGGCTATGGCTTAACCGAAACCTCCCCCATTACCCATGTGCGTCGCCCTTGGCAAAACCTGCGAGGGGCTGACGGTCAGCCCCTACCCGGCACTGAAACTCGCATCGTTGACCTTGATAGTCGCCAGGATGTCTCCCAAGGACAGCAAGGCCTCGTGCTTATTCGTGGCCCCCAAGTTATGCAGGGATACTACAAAAACCCAGACGCCACTACCAAAGCCATCAATCCTGACGGCTGGTTCGACACCGGTGACCTTGGCAAAATTACCGCCAATGGAGATCTGATTATTACTGGTCGTGCCAAAGATACCATTGTGCTTACCAATGGTGAAAACATTGAACCTCAACCCATTGAAAATGCCTGTGCCCGTAGCCCCTACGTTGATCAAATTATGCTGGTCGGCCAAGACCAAAAGGTCCTGGGGGCGCTGATTGTACCCAATCTCGAAGCGCTTAGCCAATGGGCCTCTGACCAGGGCATTACCATCAACGAAGCCAACCCTGCCGAATCCCTAAATAATTCTAAAGTCCACACACTCTTTAAACAGGAGCTTACCCGCGAAGTGAAAGCCCGTCCAGGCTATCGCCCCGACGAACGCATTAGCCCCTTTACCCTTTTGAGTGAACCATTTTCCATCGAGAATGGGATGTTGACTCAAACCTTGAAGATCAAGCGGCCAGTGGTGACACGGCACTATCAGGACATAATTGATGCGCTGTTTGAGTAGTCAAAATAGAGATACAGCCCAAACCCTTAGAAAATATTGCAAAAGGTTTGTTTCTGACCGGAACGGGTAATATACCTAATGGAATTAATCAATAAAGCAATTTACCTATAGTTTCATGGACGCTTCGCAATCCCAACTCCTTCTAAAACGAGTCATCAACGTAAAAGCCGTCGTTACCCCCCTCTGGAAAGAAGAAGCTCAAAACCAACTGCAAAAGCAAATCAATGGCATCGACAGCCGCCTACAGCAGCTTGAAATGCAAGGTCAGCGTATGGTTAGCGAACTCCAAAAACAAGAAGCTAACGAAACTGTCCAAAAGCAGATGGCCGCTGTTCAAAATAAAATCAACGAAGACAAAAATAAGCTTCTCCAGCAAAAAAACCAAGTTCTACAGCAACTACAGCAAGTTCAAACTTTAGAACTCAATAAAGAAGTTAGTCAGGGGCAAATTGATGGCTTCTTTAAGGTGGCCACTGGCGATAACCTGGTCAAAAAAATGCAGGTTGAAATCCTTTTACGTGACGGCATTATTGAAGAAATTCGTGGTGAGCTTTAGCCTAGGCTCTGTCTACAAGTCCAAGGTTGGTTTATCTTGGGACATCGCTTTATTCTTTGCTTAAAAAAAACCTGAGTGATTTAAACCGAATCCACTCATAAATTTTTTAATTAAACCAGTGGCTCATTAACCGCTGGTTTTTTATTTGAATTCCCATTTAATCAATGGCCAAAGTCTTTTAGAATAAGATGCTGGCGTGCCGTTAGGTTCGTTATCCTATTTGTTGTCCACCCGTCCCGAAATTTCCCCATGATTCGCGAAGTGTTCATGCCCGCCCTTAGCTCAACTATGACTGAGGGAAAAATCGTTTCTTGGACAAAAGCCCCTGGTGACAAGGTAGAAAAGGGTGAAACCGTTGTCATCGTTGAGTCTGATAAAGCTGACATGGACGTCGAATCGTTCTATGAAGGGTATCTGGCTACTATTGTTGTAGAAGCCGGTGATGTTGCTGCTGTGGGAAGTGCGATCGCACTCCTTGCCGAAACCGAAGCTGAAATCGAAGACGCCAAAAAGCAAGCTGCCGCCACAGCCCCTACTGCGGTTGCTGCCCCTGCTGCCGCGGTTGCTGCCCCTGCCGCCGCCGCCCCTTCCCCTGAGCCGGTCGCCGCTGCTGCCACCACACCTGCTGCCACCACACCACAAAATGGCAATAGCGCAGCTCCCAGTGGCCGACTAATTGCCTCACCCCGTGCCAAAAAATTAGCCAAAAAACTTAAAATTGATATCAAGGCTCTCGTCGGGTCGGGTCCCCACGGTCGCATCATTGCCCAAGATGTTGAAAAAGCAGCTGGTCAAGTGCCCACCCCCGCTGCAACGGCAGTTGCGGTTGCAGCACCAACGACAGTTGCGGCAGCCCCAGTTATTCCAGCCGCCCCAACTGCACCCCCTCCAGTACCGGGACAGGTAACACCTTTCAACACCATGCAACAGGCCGTTGTTCGCAATATGAACGCCAGCCTGAGCGTGCCTGTTTTCCGCGTTAGCTATGCCATTACTACCGATGCTTTAGATGCCCTGTATAAACAAATCAAGCCCAAGGGCGTGACCATGACAGGGCTATTGGCAAAAGCCGTGGCCGTTACCCTGACGAAACACCCCATCGTCAATGCCAGCTATACCGATGCCGGCATCCAATACAACGGCAGTATTAATGTTGCTGTCGCTGTGGCCATGCCCGATGGCGGTCTGATTACTCCCGTACTACGTGGTGCTGATCAAATGGATATTTACTCCCTTTCTCGTGCCTGGAAAGATCTAGTAACCCGTTCTCGTAATAAACAACTTCAGCCCGAAGAGTACACAACTGGCACCTTTACCTTGTCTAACCTGGGTATGTTTGGCGTCGAAAACTTTGATGCCATTCTGCCCCCTGGCACTGGCTCAATCTTAGCTATCGGCGGTGCCAAGCCTACGGTTGTTGCTGACGCCAACGGTATGTTTGGCGTTAAGAAGCAGATGAACGTCAATATTACCTGTGACCACCGCATTATTTATGGCGCTGACGGGGCTGCCTTCCTAAAAGATCTAGCTGATCTGATTGAAAATGATCCTCAGTCATTAACTCTGTAGGATTTTATAAGTGATCCCTGTCAAATCAAATCACTGCTCTTTTCTAAAACTGTTGATAATCTTCAAAGACATTGCATGGTTTTCATGCGATGTCTTTTTTAAGATGTAATGAAGGAAATATTTTTACAACAACTACAGATAAACTATTGAACACACATCAGGTTAACTGTTGTCACGCAATAGTTTCAAGAATTTATTTCCCTAACTAAGCAGGTTGACCCAATTAGCTATCAGATATCGAGGCCCCCTTCCGTCCCCCAATTCTGGGGGAGACTAGACTCAAAGCCCCCAGAATTAGGGGTTTGGGGGCAAAAAACGCGAAGTTCAAAGGCTTGTTCATATCTTATAAAAGATTGAGTTCACCCACTTAATATAGAAACT
>JAHQVZ010000139.1 GCA_019634055.1 Leptolyngbyaceae cyanobacterium MAG.088 | reverse complement strand
TCGCTAAGGGACGAGCTGCCACTTGCCCATCAACGACTGTTTGCGCCGTACCAAAAAAAGTTTGCCGTAATCTATCACTAGATAACACTAGCTCTGAAGGCAGGTGCTTACAGGCAGTAGACTTACCAACCCCAGGTGCCCCTGAAAGTAAAACCAGACTGCCAAGTTGAATTGAAATGTGGGTTGTAGAGTTACTCATAATGAGTATATTCAAGCAACTTTAACTATATTTCGGGAATGTAGGCAATGGATTAAGGGCATTAGGCCATGGCTAGTCAGGTGAGCGGTTTCAAGTAAGTCAATCATGATTGCAGGGGTACCCATTATCTTAACTAATCTGACAGCTACACCGTTTTAACAACACAACAGCCTACCTAACCCCTACTAACCACTGACTATTGGCCAAGAACCCTCCGGGTATGCCTCTGCTTCGCTGCGGTAATGCCCACTAACTTTCACTACCTGGGACTTTTTTTGAGCAGTCCCCTAAAAGCTCAAATAAACAAGAAAAGCCAGGAACATAATGTGTTCCTGGCTTGGGTGTTTTCCTTATAGAGCAATGTATGCGTGATGAACCCTGATGTTGTTAGCGCCCTCGACGATTTCCTCGGCTAGAGCGCAATTCCTGAAGTTGAGCCTCTTGCTCGTCAGTTAGCACGTCACTGAAAGCGACTTGGGACTCTTCCCAAATCACTCGAAGCTGAGCCCGCTGATCTTCACTGAGATCAAGACTCTGCATAGCCTGCATCCGCTCACGACCAGTTTTTCCGTCAAGGGATACTAGCTGATCCTCAGTAAGAATAGCCTCAGCCTCGGTGCGCGCATTTTCCTTAATTACCTCTAGTTCAGCCTGTTGTTCAGAGGTCAGATTAAGCTGTGTGGCCAAGTCTCCACGTTGCTTTGTCCGCTGCTTTGTCCGTCTATCAGGCCGCTCAGACCGCATTGCCTGGAGCTGGGCCTGCTGATCTTCAGTCAAAACTTCATCGGCAGCTGCATGGGATTCTTCACCAATTTCCCGGAGCTGAGCCCGCTGATCTTCACTGAGATCTAAACGTCTCATAGCCTGCATCCGTTCGCGACCAGTTATACCCTCCAGGCTAGCTAGCTGTTCCTCAGTAAGAATAGCCTCAGCCTGCATACGCGCACTGTCTTTGATAGCATCCAGTTCAGTTTGCTGTTCTGGAGTGATATTGAGTTCTTCTCTAACTTGTGGTGGCAAAGCATCAGCATTACTAGCTTTGAGGATGGCGGGGCTAGCCACTAAAGCAGTTAGTAGAAGAACACCACTCAGACATTTTTGCATGGTTGGAAGTTTCATAGCTCGGTCTAGTTTTAATGACAGCCTTATCCTAGCCAACGGGTACTCTGATGACTGCTAGCGCAAGTCATCTTTAGGTGAGGACCGGAGTCATGGGTGCAAATATGACTTTAGTCACTAGTCCAAACAGGTAGCTGCATAGCAGTGGAAACTTCGGCTAGGGTGGAAAGGATACAAAAACCTAGTCTCGAGTTTGTTTTTTTTGGCACCACTACGATGAACCGCGCCATTCAGTTCCAGAATCATCCATTTCGTTTTTTTCTCTATCTAGAATGGGGACTGCTTGCGGTGTCGATTACAAAGATTTTAACAGCACCATCATTACGGCATGTAGCTCGTCGCCGTCCCCCCAATATTCCCGTAGATATAGCGCCTCAATGGCCGTTGGTCATCATCGGGTGCCTCTTGCTATTTGGGTTTTTGGGGCTCTATTTACCCACTAAAGGATTTTGGTTGCGATTCGGCCATATTGCTCTACAGGTAACGTTGATTGTGGTGGCATCGGGTCTCATGCTACGGGGCGCACGACTGTTTCCATTTATTTATTTAGTTTTAGTCATTCGCAGTTGTTTAATGATGGGCCTAATGGGGCGGGTAGCGGTTACCTTCGCATCATTTATATTATTCATGGCCACACTTGGGTTTAGATTTAGAGGGATAGATGAGCGGGTGCCCCGACATGTTCGGCAATTAATCGGCAGTCTCCAAATAAATCTGATTCTGTTCTTTGGCCTCTCCCTTGTATTCACACTGTTGTTGGTAAATGCATTACTTAATGAAAGAAATGTTCAAAATCGACTCCAAAAAGCGAATGAAGAACTACAACGCTCGGCAGCTCAGGTAAAACAGCTAGCAACCGCTCAAGAACGTAGTCGGATAGCTCGTGAGATCCATGATTCTTTAGGTCATTCCCTAACAGCGCTTAATATTCAGTTGGAAGGTGCGATCAAACTCTCTAAGCGTGATCCGCAAAAATCTCAAGCCCTTTTAGCTGAATCAAAACGGTTAGGTTCTGTCGCGTTGCAAGATGTTCGTCAGTCTGTGGCAGCTTTACGAGATGATGCCCCAATAAAAGAATCTCTCCAGGCCAGATTAAACACCTTAGTCGATACGCTAAGAGCCAGTAGCAACATCAGCCCTAAGCTGAATATTCAGCTTTTAAAGCCATTGCCCCAGGCAACCAGCATGGCGCTCTATCGCATCGCCCAAGAAGGAATTACGAACATTGTTAAACATGCAGAAGCTACAGCTGTAGAACTGACACTAATCAATAATGAAGGGGGCACACAGTTACTGCTACGAGATAATGGTCGTGGCTTTGATCTCGCTCAGACATCAACAGGTTTCGGGTTACAAGGAATGCGAGAACGAGCCCAGGCTATTGGCGGTCAACTGACGGTCAATAGTTTACCTGGCAAGGGCTGCGAGCTAAAGCTAACAATTCCGGCTAGTTAGGAGAATACTCATGGGGCAAACTGAACAATCGGCTATTTCTGTGATGCTGGTAGATGATCAGCAGATTATTCGTCAGGGACTGAAGACGCTGCTCGACTTGGAAGAGGATATTGTAATTGTGGGTGATGCCGATAATGGCGAGACAGCGTTAGCTAGGCTAGAAGAGCTGGAACGGACGCATCAGTTACCGACTGTGGTGCTAATGGATATGCGAATGCCGGTAATGGATGGAGTAGCAGCAACGGGTGCGATCGCAACCCGCTATCCAGCCATTCAAGTTCTGGTACTCACCACCTTTGACGATGACGACCTGATTGCCCAAGCCATGGCTGTTGGTGCCAAAGGCTACCTACTTAAAGATACGCCCTCAGAAGAACTAGCCCAGGCCATTCGTACGGTGGCTAAGGGGTATAGCCAGTTTGGCCCTGGCATTTTAGAAAAAATGATAGCCGGGCAACAGCTCTCAGAGGTTGATGTTCCAGAAGGGTTTGACGAACTTACACCAAGGGAAAAAGACGTCCTGCGTTTAATTGGCACCGGAGCCAATAATCGAGAGATTGCTGAAACTCTATTTTTATCAGAAGGGACCGTAAAGAACCATGTAACCAGGCTTTTAGGGAGATTGGGCGTGCGCGATCGCACCCAAGCCGCCCTCCTCGCCGTTAAACTCTCCTCAAAATTGTCGTAGGAGCATGGCATGCCATGCCCCTACACACCATCCCTTACAACATCCATTCCAACCCAATCCCCAACCGACTATCTGTTGCCCCCGGCGCAAACTGCCATTCCACATCGGTCGCCAACCGCAGCTGATCGCTCAACCCATAGCCAAATTCCAACTGAGTAATCATCACCGAGTCATCTTCTGTCGGGCTCACCCAGGTTTGCGTATAGGCAAAATCAGCCCCACCGCCCCGTGAAGGAATCACCTTGACCTGAAATCCTACCTGGAGGCCACTTTCGCTATAGTCCACCGCCTCTACATGGCGATAACCCACCACGGGGGCCACATTAACGTATCCCCCTAGGGGCAACACATAATATCGCAAATGAGCCCCATAACTTTCTCGGTCATTATCCTCACCATCAAAATTGGCCGCATAGTCAGCATTCACTGTCAGGGGCAGCTCCCCAATAAACACATCCTCAACACCAACCGCCAGCCCCCGTTCATCGCGACTAGATGGAAATAGAGCATAGCTAAGCTGCAACCGTGACGGAAAACTCGGCTCAGCTCTGATATTCCTCAAAACATCAGGTGTCTCCTGGAGCCATTCCTGCAGCACAGGACTTCGGTCCACCGTGCCAGGCTCTAATTCCAGCTCCATATCCAACGCTTCATTCGATATAGATTCCGCCAGAGCTGCTTCGATAGGCACAAAACAACTAATAACGACTAAGCCGAATAGGCCGCTCCTGCTATAGATATCAGCCATAATTTATCCAGCCCATCCTCACATCTTCTAACCTAAAGCCTAAAACTCTTCACCCTTCATCCCTCAATCCCCACCTACAAAAAACCCATGGGGTCCACTGGACTACCATTACGACGTACTTCAAAGTGTAAATGTGGCCCGGTTGACAGCCCAGTTGAACCGATCGCTGCTATAGACTGCCCTTTTGTTACCGCTTGCCCCTCACGTACATTCAGACGACTAGCATGGGCATAGAGTGTGGTCAAACCACCACCGTGGTCAATAATCACCGAATTCCCGTAGCCACCATACCAGCCCGAAAAAATCACCTTACCCGCATCAGCCGCACTAATGCGAGTACCGTGGGGAGCCCCAAAGTCCACCCCAGAATGAAATCGTCGGTAGCCTAATACGGGATGAAAACGAGCACCAAAACGGCTGGTAATACTGCCTGCTGTGGGAAAACTCATCTGCCCCGTACCCAGCACAACACCATTGGCCGCCGCTATACGCTGACGAATAAGATTAGCCAAACTTGCCGAATCCCGCGTCAGCTGAGCCTGGGCAGCTTCCAGAGCATCGCGATTATCCTTGAGGCGAGTAATTAGCTGACCTTGCTGATCGGCCTGGGCTTCATACTGATCGCGCCGGGCTAGCAATTGCTGTCGCAATAGAGCAATGGAATTTTTCTGAGCTTCCACCCCCTGCTGCTGCCTGACAATCAAATCAGCCTTATCCTGCAGCTCCGACAGAAACGTACTATCGGCCTGATAGATTTTTCCAAGCAAGTAACGTCGCTCTAAAAACTCATTGAGGTTTTCACTTTTTAGCAGTATGGCCCAACCTTCCGCATCCTTTTGTCGTTGCATAAACTGTAGCCGCCGCACTGCGCCAATGCGAACAGATTCATATTCCTCTTGGGCCATGGTCAACTGATTTTCTAACCGCTTAAGGCGCTTTTGAGCCTCAGAAATTTGAAACTCCGTATCCTCAATTTTGAGGTTCGTAACAGTAATGCTGTCCTGAAGACCATCTAGTTGCTCAGCCGCTTTTTTTTCTAGATCTTGTAACCGATTTTGCTCTGCTTCCAGGTCTTGCTGCTGTTTATCAATATTTTCCTGCTGCTGCTCAAGCTGTTCAATCGGTACATTGTTGTTGGCTTGCCCAAGGGCAATGGGAACCAAAAAAAACGTACAAATTACCACACTGACAAAGATAGATAAGAATCGCTGTGTTCGCTTTGCAGTCATTCGCTTCGTTAGGCGTTCGCTATTATCACTACCGAAATAAACCTTGTCCACCCCCAGGACAGTCCTATTTCCATAGAAAAACCTATAGATTTGAACTTGGACGTAGTCGACACGAAGCACATAATAATCCGACTTTGCAATTTCAAAAAATAAATAAATTAGTGGTGTTCGCCCCTACGAATCAACTCTCAAGGGGCGCTATACAGTCGGGTGCTTCGTTGCGTGGGCTATTCACCAACGTGCTCACTGGATAAGCCTCCATTTCATCAGCATCATAAGGTTTCATTAATCCCTGCACTTGAAACGGCGAAGCGGTTAACCAGCGGTCATATTCACCCGTCGGAATAATCACCGGCATCCGATTATGGATCGGCTCCATGAGTTCATTCGGTTCTGTGGTCAGGATCGTACAGGTTTCCAAATAGCTACCATCTGCGCCTTCCCACTGTTCCCACAGTCCACCAAAGGCAAAGAGTGGTCGTTCCCTAAGGTGGATGTAAAAGGGCTGTTTCTTTTTATTACTGGCAGTTCGTATCCATTCGTAGAAGCCATCAGCCGGGAGCAGACAGCGACGACGTTTGAATGCAGTTCGAAATGAAGGTTTCTGGGCAGCGGTTTCTGAGCGAGCATTGAATAGCTTATAGCCGATTTTATAGTCCTTGGCCCAAGAGGGCACCAGCCCCCATTGGAAAATGCGGTATTCGTGGTCGGCGATGATGGCTGATACCGGTTGAGCTGGGGAAATGTTGTAGCGCGGTGGTGGTGCGGGCTCTGTGGTGAGTTGAAAGGCTTCGGCTAAGTCTTTGCCAGACTGGGTTTGGGTATAGCGACCACACATAGACAGTTTTGAGTAGGGTGACGTTCTCTCTAAGCAAGAAGATTAAGCGGCCACTGAGCGGAGTCGTTGGCGTAGCCTTTCTAGAGGGCATAAGGGACACTGGCTTCGACTCCGCTCAGCCAGCGTTTATAAAGTTGTTAAAACGGTTTCCTCAAATTCAGTCATGGCTTGGTAACTACCAATTTTCCAAGAGCGGTCTACGGTCTTGGTAACGATATCGATGATAGAAATATTCGGAAATGTAGGACTTACATTTGTTTCGATGTAACTGCCTGCTTGAAGCGCAAAAATTTTTAGATTGCCGTTATCAAAAATCCATACTTCAGGCACACCAATGGCAGTGTAGGCATCAATGGTGGTTTTGGAGGTAACGTCAGATTCAATGGCAAGGTCAGGGGGTGGGTCACCCGGTTGTAAACGGCGGCGACCAATAATCTTTGAAGCGTTCTGTATGTAAAAACAAGCATCAGGTTCTATGCCTGCGGTACCTAATTGTTTGAACGTGGTAGAGCCAAAGGGTTCGTAGGGAATGCGTTGTTTTTTAAGTAACGCTTTGACAATGTCTGAGATCAACTCCTTAGGGCGTTCGTGTTCGGGGAGTGGAACCATAATTTCTAGTGTCCCCTGATAGTAAGCAATACGGCCATAGCTGCGGTGAGCGCGCTCAGTAAGAATGGCTTCAAATTCAGACCAGGTAACGTCTGGAATGGTGACGACACTGCCAGGAGCAAGGTGGAGTTGGCCAATGGGTTTTGTGACTAGGGCGGTCATGGGTTTGGCCCTTTAATATTTACTGAGACAATTGTACTGAAATTTTGTAGAGGTCTAACCCAATGGAATTGCTATATCGCATTGCTCCAGCGGCAGATGTGCAGGCAGCAGAGGCTCAGGGCTATTTTGAATCAGCTGATTTGGCGGCGGAGGGCTTTATCCACTGTTCGTTTTTGCATCAGGTGATGGGGGTAAGTCAGCGGCACTATGCTGGCCAGCAGGGGCTGGTGTTGTTTAGCATTGACCCGGCATCGGTAGACTACGAGATTCGGGTGGAAAATACGTCGGGGGGGACGGAATTGTATCCGCATATTTATGGACGGGTACCTTGGGTAGCGGTAAAGCACCTGTATAAGAATACGTATGATGAGGCGGGTGTTTTTACGCTGCCAGAGGAGTTGAGATCGCATCCATAGCCTAACTCAATCGCTTTTCCACACATCAGCTTCACACTTAAGTATGTTCAAGGTTTTAGGTATGGCAATGGTGCAGTTAAGGTTAGGCAAGATGCCCATGGCATGGTCAGTCGCTGGGTTAAGGGTCTGACCAACCAGACAAGTTAGTATTTTGAAGGTGTGCTTTGCCCCAGAGGGCATCGTCAGCCCAATGTCTATGAATCGCCAATTCGATACAGGTTTTGTTGCGCAGCAACTGATAAAAAAAGTAAACACCTACAAGCTTTTTCTGTCGGGTATTGCCAAAGCCACCAATCAACTCCTCACTGACAGTAACTATGCCCATGGCGTCAATACAGCATTGGCTACCCTGGGCCAGGCTACCGAGGTAGACCGGGTTTATATTTTTGAGACGCATTATCACACTGAAACTCAGGCACCTCTAATGAGCCAGCGATGGGAGTGGGTCGCAGAGGGGATAACGCCTGAAATCGACAATCCAGATCTGCAGAACTTACCCTTTAACGATTTTTTTCCACGGTGGTATCAGTCATTTATCCATAACTTTCCAATTTCTGGTTTAGTGAGTACCTTTCCTAAAGCAGAAAGAGAGATTTTAGAACCTCAACATATTTTGTCGATTGTGGTTGTTCCTATTACCATTCACGGCAAGCTTTGGGGCTTTATTGGATTTGATGATTGTCATCGACAACGGCTTTGGAGCGAAGTAGAAGTGTCCACACTATGGGCCATTGCAGGTACCTTTGGTGGGGTGTTTGCTCGGCACCAGGCGGAGGAGTCACTACATCAGTTAAATCAGGTCTTGGAGACACGGATTACCGATCGCACCCAGGCACTAACCCAGGCTAATCAAGAGTTGTCGGTTACGTTAAAGCAGCTGCAGCAAACTCAAAGTCAGCTGATCCAAGCTGAAAAGATGTCCAGCCTGGGTCAGTTGGTGGCCGGGATTGCCCATGAGCTTAATAATCCGATTTCATTTATTTATGGTAATTTGCACCATGTTGCTGACTATGTTCAGGATTTAATTTACCTGGTAGAGGGCTATCAGCAAGACTATTCTCACCCCTCAGAACAGCTACAGCAGCGGCTAAATCAAGTGGATTTTGCATTGATTCGGCAAGATAGTCACTGTTTGTTGAAATCGATGAAAGCGGGGACTAAACGGATTGCGGATCTGGTGAGATCGCTACGTACATTCTCTCGTCTAGATGAGTCGGCCTGTAAGCGAGTGGATATTCACGAAGGCATTGATAGTGCCCTGGTGATGCTTAACCATCGTTTAGTTGGTAGAGACAATTATGCCGATATTGAAGTGATCAAGCGCTACAGCCAGCTGCCTTTGGTCAAGTGTTTTCCGGGCACGCTAAATCAGGCGGTGATGGCCATTTTGGTGAATGCGGTAGATGCCATTGAGGGGGCATTTTCAGATGAGTCAATGGTTCAGCCTGTACCAAAGATTGAAATTGAAACAGTATTAACGTCGGCGCAGATGGCGCAGATCCGCATTATTGATAATGGGTTGGCAAACTGCGTGGAGCATGGGGTAAAGATTTTTGATCCGTTTTTTACAACTAAGCCAGTAGGGGGCGGCACGGGCATGGGCCTGGCGATGAGTCATCAGATTATTGTGAATCAGCATCGCGGCAGGCTAGAGCATTACCATACGTCCGATGAGAAAACAGTTTTTACCATTGAGATTCCAGTTGGAAGCTAGCTCGCCTAGAGCCCCGGTGTCTAGACAAACCTTATTGCTCTGATTCGGACTTCTTACAGAAACCAAGGATCTGGCTCTGGATTAATCCAGCATCAATGATTTTAATGCCTTAGTATGTTCTGCATTGACAAAATGCTGATAGGCATCGGCTGAACCCACTTGCTTTAGTAAGTTTTCCATCTTTGGCAACGTGCCTTGTCTGAAGCCTGCATAGTCTGCATAGCTGGAAAACTCCCAGTCTTCGGGGCATTTTACTAAGCCTGATTTGACTGGGTTTAGATGAATGTATCGCGATAGCCGTAGCCGATAGCCATCACTATCAACCAGAATCACCTGAAATCTGCCTTGGAATATTGAACCGCAGCGGTGATAGCGTTTATTGATGGCCTTGGTGTAGGAAAGAATGAAGGCCTGCATCTTTTTGTGAAAAGTCTTTTTGGCGGAGGTGCACGAGAAAGTGATAATGGTTGGGCATCAGGCAGTAGGCGTTGATGTCCAGGGTGCTGTTGACAAGGTAGTGGCGAAAGCGGCGCAGGAAGAAGAGATAGTTTTCGCGTTCGAAGAAGATTTTTTGGCGGTTGTTGCCTCAATTGTAGAGGTGATAATACTGGCCTGGGAGAAACTGCGTCTTGCGCCGTGGCATCGTCGAATCTGATGGTTTGCTTGGTTTAGGATTCCCTTCATGGGGGCGTCGGTTGCGATGCGAAGGTTCTGCCTAGATCCCCGGTTTCTTGGGTTGACCTATTACTAAGATCCTGGACTTGCTTAGAAGCAACAGTTCCGTAACCTCATCCGGTTCGAGTTCCCACAGTTTTAAGATCTGCCCCAGGTTAAAAAAGTCCGATGTTAATCCATGCTTACGTTTATACACATCCAAACTCTTTTTTGATGCCAAAATTAGCATGACCTGATTGGCATTCATCAACCCCCGCAGATTGTTAAAAAAGCCATCGTCAAAGGACTGGGTGTGATCAAATAAGGCTTCAAATTCATCTAAACACAGTACGGGGCGAATATTTTCTTGACAGCACTGACGAATGACGGCGGCAAACTCCACCCGATCCGCCGTAGTCGGTAGCTGGCTCAAGACAGGATGGGAGCGCAATTCCTGGCGCAGGGCTTGTAACACCGCTGTGTAAAAACGGGCTTCTTGATCGCACTGGGCCTCTTGCAGGTTTAGATACACCACACAGTAGCGGGTGGGTTCATTTACCCGCGATTCCCAGGTTTGATAAATGTGATAGAGCAACGACGACTTACCAATGCGGCGCTCGCCAATCACATTGGCACTGACAGGCTGCTGCATCAAGCCTGCCAACCGTGCCAATTCCCGCTTACGCCCCACAAATAATCTCGGGTCCGTAATCATCGGCCCCGCCACAAAGGGATTCGCAGGTAAATCACCGGTTGGTATCCTCACACCCATTAACCTGAGCTAGAAACGCCCACCATTGTGACACGGCGCAAATCAGAGCGCTAATGGTCGAAATCTAAAGAGATTCTGGATTCACCCCTAATTCCCTGAGCTTTTCTTCCAATGCCTGAATCCGCTGCTGATCCGCTTGCCTAAGTTCTCGCTCAGCCGTTAGCTGTTCCCCCAACTCCACATAGGTCAAAAACCTTTCCCCATCAGGACGATACATCTCTAGGGTATTTTCCGTTGGCTCAAATC
>JAHQVZ010000138.1 GCA_019634055.1 Leptolyngbyaceae cyanobacterium MAG.088 | reverse complement strand
GAATACCCGCCGCAAAAATACCGTCATCGTTGCTGATTAATAGTTTCATAGGGAACTAAAGCTTCGGTGTAGACTAAAGATTGTCTTTTATGCCCCTCCTGTTTTACCTTTTTGGCCAGCATGACCACCGACCTAGAGCAGCAACTGAGTACATTACAGCAAGAAGCCAGCGATGCGATCGCAACCTTAAGCAGCCTAGATGAGCTCGATCAGTTTCGGGTTAGCTATCTCGGCAAAAAAGGCAAGCTCTCTAAAATCTTAGGTGGCATGGGTAAGCTGTCTGCCGCAGATCGTCCCCGCATTGGAGCACTCGCCAATCAAGTCAAGACAGCCCTACAAACCAGCATCGACGAGCGCAAAACGGCCCTACAAGACGCCAAAATCCAGGCTCAGCTAGAGGCTGAGACCTTAGATGTATCGATGCCAGGCAACTATTTGCCCCAAGGGCGAGTTCATCCCATCAATAGCATCATCGATCAGATTACCGATATTTTTGTAGGTCTCGGCTACACAGTTGCTAGCGGTCCTGAGATCGAAGAGGATTACTACAACTTTGAGGCCCTAAACTTTTTGCCTGACCATCCTGCGCGGGATATGCAAGATACCCTCTACTTGCCCAATGGCAAAATGATGCGCACTCATACGTCCAATACCCAAATTCGGTATATGGAAAACCATGAGCCACCTTTACGGGTATTGGCGTCGGGACGTTGCTATCGTCGCGATACTGTAGATGCTACCCACGCAGCGGTTTTCCACCAAATTGAATTTTTTGCTGTTGACAAGAATATTACGTTTTCTGATTTACGGGGAACCATCCAGCTATTCTTAGAGGCGTTGTTTGGGGATATCGAAGTGCGGCTGCGTCCAAGCTATTTTCCATTTACTGAACCTTCAGCTGAGGTAGATGTGAAATGGCAGGGGAAATGGTTGGAAGTTTTAGGGTGCGGCATGATTGACCCTAATGTGCTTAAGTCTGTGGGCTATGATCCAGAGGTTTACAGTGGTTTTGCTGCTGGCTTGGGTGTAGAGCGTTTAGCTATGGTGCAAAGTCAGATCGATGATATTCGAAGGCTTTATGCTAGTGATCTACGCTTTTTAAACCAATTCTAAAGTAGCCCTTTCTCTAGGCCTAATTCTTCTCTAGGCTTATTTAGTAAGAGGGTATATTTCTAAAGAACATCCCCATGGTTACTAGAAAGACGAACCATGGGGATGCTTATAGTATTTTGCTTCGTGAATTAATTAATTATCGGATGTCACACCTGCTCCAATGGGGCAGGCCACATTAGTACCACCCAGGCCACAGTATCCGCCAGGGTTCTTGGCTAGATATTGCTGATGATAATCTTCGGCGTAGTAGAATTCAGGCGCTTCCAAAATTTCGGTGGTGATGGTGCCGAGGCCTGCTTGGCTTAATGCCTCTTGATACATCACAAGCGACTTCTCAGCTGCTGCTTTTTGCTCAGGTGAATAGGTGTAGATTCCAGAACGGTATTGGGTTCCGGCATCATTACCTTGACGCATACCTTGTGTTGGGTTGTGGCTTTCCCAAAAGACCTTAAGTAGCTGTTCATAGCTAATTACGCTGGGCTCAAATATGACCAGTACGACTTCATTGTGGCCCGTCATCCCGGAACAGACTTCCCGATAGGTGGGGTTTGGCGTGACGCCAGCGCTATAGCCTACAGCAGTAGAAAATACGCCTTCTTGCTGCCAGAAGCGCCGCTCAGCTCCCCAAAAACAACCTAGACCAAACATGGCCATTTGCATGGTTTCTGGGAAGGGCGGCTGTAGCGGATTGCCATTTACATAATGCTGCTTAGGAACAGGCATTTTTTCAGAACGGCCTGGCAATGCCTCTGAAGTAGAGGGCATTGTGGCTTTTTTGCCTAAGCCACCAAGTCCAAAAAGCACCATAGGATTTGTATTAGATTTCAGAACGCTTATGCCTTAGTTTACTTAATTTGGCTGATGATGGTGAGGGTGTTAATCAGGGTTGCTCTAGCAAGAACAATATCGCCCCTAGAATGCTAAGGGCGACGCATCATCAAAATGGGTTGGTGTAGAGCTTACTTAAGAACAGCGGCTTTGAATGCTGCTCGATCCTCAAAAATTTCAAATACACGATCCATGCTAGTTAATTCAAATAGCATGCGGACTTGATCATTGATCGAACAAATATACATTTTGCAGCCAGCTGTGCGTGCATTTTTCAAACATGCGACTAAAACGCCCAGGCCTGAACTATCTACGAATGTGATGTCTTTTAGGTCTATTAGCAATACTTTAGTGCCTTTCGCCAGCGTAGCGTCCACCTGCTGGCGAAAGGAGGTGGTTTGGGTGCCGTCTAAAATACCGCTGGGCTCAATTACATGAACACCTAAGTCCATAGAGGTTGTCATAGCTTAATATCAATAACTTATAGTTTAGCTTTACAGATGTTCAAAACCAGAACTCTTAACACGTTCAAATGAACTATGTTATTAGAATTCTGTATGCCCCCATATATGCCAGGCTGCCCATTTTTGAATAACTTGCTTGCAGCTTGGAACATTCTAATCCTTCAATAAAATTGAGACTGTTCCGGTCAATTGATCGGCTGTTTGTTGATTGCTGGTGATTGAGATCGCATCAATTGATTGAACCCAGGGACGTACAATAGGCTTGACCAAAGAAAACCAACGAGTACTGGCTAAGAGACGCTCAATTTCATCCCAAGTTCCATACATATATTCCTGGTTATCTTTGTTGGTTGGCCTTACAGTCAGCTTAAATCGTTTAGTTTCAGATAGTGTGTGATTGGGAGCTTCTAAAGCTGCTGCTAATCCGCCAATAGATGTGGAAAAAACGTCATAATCGCTACTTTTAGTATGGAGGGCTACTAGGTCTGTTTCAACCGTAGTTTCTCGATTGCGCGTGTCTAGTTTAGTTTTAAGTCGACTCCAAGCAGTTGCAGTTTGTCCTTTGAAAGATAGCTGACTGACGGTTAATCCTTGCTGCTTAGCGATACTATCCAATTGGTCAATGGTTTGTTGATTGCTGCTTGTAACAGCCATTAACCAGTTGCCATCTGCCAGTTGACCAATTGCATAGTTATTCTTTAGAAGCTGTGTAAGAGGCTCAGAGAGTATTTTCGCTAGTTGTGTGGAGGACCATTTTGACCACTGTTGAAGCGGTAGTGGCAGTTGCTCGTACTGCTCTAGTTCATCTGTAATTTCTGTCCACAGTGGTAGTAAATTTTGCCCCATTGCAGCCCATGCTAGGGTTGAGGGCAAATATCGTTGCGGGTTGTTGCGCGTTGCTGATGATGTCTCCATCTGGGAGCTAGGCTCTTTGGTAGCAATAGATTTATGGCCTATCGCTTTTAACTGGGTGTTGATAACTAATTGCTGGGAATGCCCCTCAATTTGGGCATGTAGTTGTTGCCATTTAGGGGTAGACCTTAAGCGCATGTCAGTGGGCGAGGCTAATCCTAGCCAATCGATCAATGCTGGAATACGTAAATTTAGCCAAACAGGCGCACAGCAATTAGTTTCTGATAGCTGCAAGGTAGGGACCTGAGCTATTTGTAAACTTTGCTGCAAAACTTTGATGTCATTGGCAACCATCAATGTACGTTCACCGACAATGGCAGTTGCCAACTGACGTTGTCCTTCGGCAACTGCCCCGGTAATAGTAGGTACACCACTAATCTTGGTTAAAACAGGCTGGGAGCCAGCTACGGCTTGTTTTTGCCAAAATAATTCTAAAAACTCGCGTAACTGTTCACCGTCAGCTGTATCAGTTACTAAAAGATAGCCGCCCTGACGACCATTGCTGCGATCTCGATCAAGGTCTTGATTAGTGATGGCAAATGCCAGGGTTTTACCTAGCAGAGGGCGAATATCTTGATCGAGATCAAGACTCAATGGGGTTAACCATGTATTGACCGACGTTGATAAGACTTGAGCCAGGTTAGAATGTCGCCAAACGTTGTCTTTGGTTGCTGTGACATCGACTACGCCTGCGAGCAAAGCATGTTTGGGGACAAACTCTAAAACATTGTTGCTTTGCCCCTGATGGGACTGTCTGGCTTGTGAGGAAACCTGACTACAGCTGTTAATACCGAAGATAATGAGCAGTGCGATCGCAACGATTCCTAACTGCCAACGCCGCCAAGTTTTCCCTGACAAATTCACCATAAATAGCATTGATTGCTCATTTGCGCCTCTAGTGTAGTAGAGCAAAGGCATTGCAATCAGATATCAAGCATTTTATGAGTATTTACTCAAAGCTGGCCTTAGTCAGATAACTGCTTAACTGAGCGATCGCACTAGTCAGACATTCTTTCAACTATGAGCTTTAAATTAAATCTTGACTACGCCAGACGGCTAGAAGGCGACCTTGAATATCAACATCTTGAGCAGGATAAACCATGGGATCATAATTAGGATTAGCCGGTTTCAGCACCACATCATCCCCCTGGCGATATAGATACTTAAGGGTGGTTGCACTTTCTACACGAGCAGCCACAATGGTTCCCTCTTTTACGCTACCCGGATCTTCTACTGGGCGCATAATCACAAAATCCCCATTATCAATCAGGGCGTCGACCATGCTATCGCCCCGAACTCGTAACGCATAATCACGAGATTTAATCGGCAGCGAAGATAAATCGAGACGTTCTTCAGAGACATCTGCAAAAGTTTCAACCATGGAACCGGCTGCAATGGTCCCTTTAATCGGAACTCCACTGCCTTGCAAAATACGAATTGTTCGGGCCTTGCCTTCATTCCAATCGATGTAGCCCTTTTTTCTGAGGTGATCAAGACGACTTTGAATCGGAGCCGGTGACTTTAGTCCCATGGCACGCATCATTTGTCGGATAGACGGAGAATGCTGATGTTCGCGAATATAATCAGCTAACCAGTTATAAAGCTCTTCTTGAGCATTAGTAAGAGGTTCCATGGGCTGCTCTCAAAGGACGAACCATAAGGGAACAAGTGTACCCCTACAAGAACAACAGTACCAACAAAACTGTCTTTTTGTCCACTCGGTTTTGTAACGATGTTTCAATCAAATTTGTAACACCGTTGTAAACAGATTTACAAGCTGCATATCTTAGGGCTCTCTCTGTTTTAATTGACGGTGGTTCTTAATACTTCCCTTAAAGAAATTCAGGATTGAAGGGATACCTTCAATCCTGAATCGAACTATATTTGGTAGCTCAGGCTAACGTTTAAAAGTATTAAACCTAGCGAATATATTCTTTGAGAACACTATTCCGATTAGGGTGACGTAGCTTGCGTAGTGCCTTTGCTTCAATCTGGCGAATTCGCTCGCGAGTCACATTGAAAATTTGACCGATTTCTTCTAAGGTTTTCATCCGGCCGTCATCTAAACCATAGCGCAGGCGTAAAACATCACGCTCACGAGGACTTAGAGTACTCAATACACCTTCCAAGTCTTCACGTAAAAGACTCTTGGAAACCTCATCTTCTGGAGTTTCTCCATCTGACTCAATAAAGTCGCCGAGCCGAGAGTCTTCTTCCTTACCAATGGGAGTTTCCAATGATATGGGTAACTGGGCTGACTTAGCGATAAAGCGTAGCTTCTCGATGGTCATTTCCATGCGAGTTGCAATTTCTTCTTCAGTTGGCTTACGTCCCAACTCCTGAGACAAAAGCTTTGTAGTTTTCTTGATGCGAGAGATAGTTTCGTAGAGATGTACTGGTAGGCGAATAGTACGAGATTGGTCAGCAATAGCACGGGTGATTGCCTGACGAATCCACCATGTCGCGTAGGTTGAAAACTTATAGCCTTTCTCATGGTCAAACTTTTCAGCAGCCCTAATTAGACCCAAGCTACCTTCTTGAATCAGATCCTGGAAAGATAGGCCACGATTCATATACTTCTTAGCGATGGACACAACCAAGCGCAAGTTAGATTGAACCATCTTGTCCTTAGCACGTCGGCCAAGATGTAACCGACGCCGGAAAGCTGGCAGAGGCATATCAACAGCTGCAGCCCAATCTGCATCATCTGGCTCACGATCCATGCCGTCAGATAAATCATCGCGAATGCGTTCTAGCTCTAGCAAATCAGCGATTTTACGAGCCAATTCAATTTCTTCTTCTGCCCGTAAGAGACGAATACGCCCAATTTCTTGAAGGTACAGGCGAATTGAGTCCTCGGTATAGTGCTTCTTCTTCGACTGAGCTGATGCTGAACTACGACGTCGAGATGTACCCTTAGCAGCTTTAGTACCCTGGATCTCTTCCTCGGAACTTGAAAAAGGTTTGTTAGCCTCAGGATCAATCAGCGAATCCAGCTCATTTCTAGGCCTCAAGTCCTCAAGAACCGTATTTGCTTGGGTCATGCCGCTTTCCTCGTATTCCCTAGATGAAACAGATCAAGACATCGAGAAAGTTAATCACAAAATCTCAATGGGTCCATAGTAAAAACACTCAACTTGGTAATGTTAAGGCAATTAAATGGAACCCATTAAGCTTATTAGGTAGTGAAAAACTTATTCGATAAGGTTAACGGGCCACTCAACAAACAGAACCATTGTTTACAACGATATACATTCGCTAACACTTTGAACAAAAACTCCATAGTGAGCAAAGCTTGAAATTTCACTACCAATGTAAAAACATTAGGCCAGTTGTGAAGGCTATCCGTGTTTCTACAGTAGTAACACGCTTTTTAGTAAAACGCCCAGGGTAATTTAGGCAAGTTGTCATAAATCCATAGCTTTCTGTGAACATCGCTAGGCTCAATTCCTTATATACCAGTACATATAGAACTGTATTAATAGACACATTAATATTGCCTATCGAAAACTAAATAAAACATAAAGTTTTTAGTGTTAGCTAATTGACGTTTGTTGTGCTAATAAACCACTAAAATTTTCTTCTGAAAAAGCTTAGTCTGAGCAGGTTTAGCCCTGATTAACGTTGTACCTTTGGCGCCCTATGTTTGAGGTTTAGCCAGAGATGCCAAAGGTTTGACTCGTTCGTAATCAGCGTATCTACCCCCTCTTTAGCAAGCGCATTAGCTTGTTGATAGATCTCGTCACGTTGTTGTTGTTCAAGTGTACGTACTAATTGAAAGAGATCATACTGATATTGCATGCCGTCTTGCAAGGCATGCTCTGACCAAAACTTAAACCGTCTGATTTGCTGCGATTTGAATGATTTGGATGTCACAACGTTGATGGCGTAGGAACAGCTTTGTTATTTTTTGGACTGTTATTAATGGTAGACAAAAGCTGTACCAGACCATAACAAAGGTCTTGGAGAGGATCTTTGTCGAGCATTTTGGTCTTATGACTCAATGCTTTCCTTGAAAACATGAGCTACAAAAGCAAGGAAAGCAAGATTATAAAGTAATGCAATTTTCTGAGAACTTAGTTGTCGTGCTCTATGCTCTGGCAAGCCATCCTTAGTCATTGTTCTGACCTTATTGTTCTCAGGCTTGGCTATAGCTAGCTTACTGGCTTTCCTTGTGTACTCTTAAAGAATGGCTTTAGCAACAGCCGACTTAACCACAAGATTTAGGACGTCATTACTAATGGGCTCAACCAGAAAACCATCAATTCCTGGATGGTCTTCTTGGAGCTGCCAATTGGGTTCATGGGACTGAGTAAGGGCGATAATGGTTGTCCCTAGTGGTTTTATCGTGTCTCTGAGGCGGTTTACGAAGGCTTGCGACCAGTCTTGATGGGTCCCTGAGAGAATAACAAGGTAAGGGATACTTTGCTTAATGCGGGCAACAGCTTGATCCGTTGAATCAGCTACAAAAATAGAGCACTCAATCTGCTTGGAAAGTGACTGCACCATTCGGTCTGTTACATAGTGCTGTCTTAGTAATAAAATGTAACCATTAGAGCTGTCCATATGTGGCCACCCATTAGGTCTATTTCAGCAACTTTAGTCTATTGGGTGTAGTTAGAAATGGTAGTTACGTGAAAGGTATCGAAAAGCTTCTTAGGGTGCGTTATAAAAGTCGAGAACTAGTACATTCAAGTTAATGAATTGCAAGGTTAACTCGATTTGATGGTAAATGCACTTACTTAAGGGGCAAGACGCGCTTTTTTGAGTCGAGTGGTTTCATACCAGGTTGCGATCGCAGGTACCCATGCTTGAAAGTTAGGCCAGATAACTTCGCATAGCTTTTGAGCTTCTAGCTGAGCATCGGCTTTCCAGCGAAGATCTAAGAGATGCATCAAAGAACGCACATTAGCTGACATCACCCAGTGTTGCCGCACATCAAAGGGAATCAGTCCTCGGGCATGCTCTTCAGAAAAACCTTGTCCAATTCGAGTTTTATAGCGTTCGCAGGCTGTTAAGCACCAGTCAATATCCTGTTGACGTAATTCATCTGTATAGGTGTACTTCTTACCTTGTCGATCGCTGTAATCCCCAACGGGGCGAAGATAGAATACATCTTCCACAGATTGCTTGCCGGCGACAACATCTAAAATGCGTGAGCCCGTATAGCGAAAAGATTGAACATCGAACGATACGCCTACTCGATGGGTGCGCATCTGCTGCATGGTGGAATGGGGTAGCCATCCACAGTTTAGGACGATTTGTGGATGCTCTAAGGGGCCATAATGCCCTCGTCCACCTTTGAGCAGATTGCGGATGATTAGATCGCCGCATTTTTCTTCACAGGGCCAGTCTTGACGATCATTCCAAACAAATCCTTCTGCATAGTCTTGGTGCATGGCAGCATAAATAGTCTGTTGGGGATTGGGTGTTTGGGAAATGACTTCGACGGTAAACCGATGCATGGGCAATCGCTAATTGCTTGACCGATATAGTCTAACGGCACAGAAGCATGAGCTCAAGAAAGCCTATCGGAACATTTAGTTTTCTAAAACTAGGTGACGAAAATAGTTTGGATTCTTGTCGTCGTTATTGAATGTTCATATCGTAGTCGAATGCTTAGTTGTCTTAGCCTAGTGTCGATGTAGTTTCTGCTTAAGGTCATGCTTTAGACGATCCATGATAGATGTTTCGTCTAAATTATTGACGATGTTAGCAATGGCTGTTTTGGGGCTTTGGTCTCCCCATGTTGCTCCATTAATTAGGTAAGTACGGGTCACTTGACCGATGGCATAGGTGGCAACGCCAGCTACGGTAGCTTGGGTAAGCGCCACTGAAAAATAAGGGGCCAGACTGAGTCCTCCTGTAGCTAAACCAGTGGCTCCTAGAATGCTCTTTAAAGAACTCATGCCTAAGGTAATGATGAGTTCGCTGATCGATAGACTGCCAGTAGAAATCGCAATTGTCTGTAAAAGTTTGAGTGCCTCTTGCTGGGTCATGGGTAGTCCATACAGTCTTGATAGACTAATCACTAGCCCAATATCCACGGTCACTCCGCCAATTACATCGGCTAATAATAGAGGATTTACGGCTACGGCTATGGCTTTAGTTAGCGTTGTTTGCCAGATTAAATCATCAGCACGACGCTGACGAATTTCTAATTTACGAGCGACGAGTTTAGTGTGTATATCATCTGTATATAGGAGGGTGTTGAGAGCTACTAAAGCTTTTCCTTCCCGCTCTAATACATCTAATATTTTTAATTTGAGGGATTGAACGTCTGGTGTGCTGCGAATGCGTCGATGCCGTCTTGTGCCATTGGGTTCTTGTACAAGAGTTGTGCTTAGTGGGGCAGCAGCAGCAATGACGATATCCTCAGGCAAAATTCTAAGAGATATCACTCGTTGCTGTATTTTTTCCAGCAGTAGCGTCTGTTCATCTGCTGAATACTGATCGGCCTTGTTAAAAACCAGCAAAATTGGCTTGCCTACCTGGCGCAGCCAGTCTAGGGCATCGTATTCTACCTGGGTGAGATCTGCTGAAATTACAAATAAAACGAGATCACTTTGCTGGGCTACACGTTCGGCTAGAAGCTGACGGTTTTCACCACCAACCTCATCAATGCCAGGGGTGTCAATGAGTTCGATGGGTGACTTAGTTGTGTCTGTTTTGCTTTGGAAGGAAGCCCGTTGAATCAATCCCTCACTCTGGATGACTTTCCAGCCCACGCTTGCGATATCTTGGGTAACCCCGTGAAGTGGGCCTGTGACAAAAACTGACTGCCCAACTAATGCATTGAGAAGGGATGACTTGCCTCGACCAACCATGCCAAAAACGGCTAAGTGTAGTTTCTGCTGCTCTAATTTTTTTTGTAACCCCAATAAGTTATTGATTTCAGGCTGTAGACCCTGGCGCTCTCGGGGCGTTAAATCTAAGCCGTCAATGACCTGTTGCAAGCTTGTTTGAGCTTGCCTGTAACGAAGCTCGGCGGCAATTTGGTCAAGCCCTACCAGGTTATCGGTTGGTGTTTCTGATGGTAGGTCAGGTAAATCAGTCAATGTAGGAGGTCTTTGTCTAGATCATGGTGGTTGCAAACTTCCTAAGTGTAATCACATTGGTTCCTATCCAGGCAGGTCGTTTTACCGTAGAGGCCAATACAGATTTCCACACTAGAATGCGATTTGCTGTGTGATTGTCAGTAATTTCATCATTAAACTTTTGAGTACCTGTAAACATAGGTGAGAGAATATGGCTTGGATGTTGCTTAACATCCCCCTAGTTGTCGATCTTGCTGCCGCTCCATGGATTTTCAAAGTTCAGCTCAGAAAACCTGCTACGAACGCATTGCTCCCTGGATGGATGAGCTATTTGGGGAGGCGACGGTAGCATTTGAAGACGAACCGCTGTTTATTATCACTATTGGCTCTGCAGTGGCATCTACCCGAGTGGTTCCCTGGGGAGAAAATGAGGCTCTGATCACCACACGGTCTTATGTGGTCACTGATGTGGATGCGACATCCGAACTTACGTATTATTTACTGCGAGCCAAT
This sequence comes from Leptolyngbyaceae cyanobacterium MAG.088, assembly GCA_019634055.1. Taxonomy (GTDB): domain Bacteria; phylum Cyanobacteriota; class Cyanobacteriia; order Phormidesmidales; family Phormidesmidaceae; genus Leptothoe. Next base: position 6,456 of record JAHQVZ010000138.1, on the reverse strand, counting down.
GACAATATCTTATTTGGGCGGTTTGCTCTAGATAGTGAAGACGATATTGTTTTTGAGCATAGTCTAGTAGGGTCTACCTGCGATCGCATTGAGCTCAAGCATTCTGTAACGACTGTGGTCCGTCTAGCAGATGATTATGATGATGAGATTGTTGCTCGTTGGGGTGGCAAACGTGCCCTTGACCGCTGGGCTTCGCCTGATTCTAGGTCCTAAACGTCAGGGTGTTTTGCCCTGTGAGTTGTTTTAATCGCTCTATAGACTACAAAAGGACCGCTGCCATTGGGTAGCGGTCCTTTTGTTAAGGAGGTAGTAGCGAGAAAGAGCCCGTAACCTTCTTTAGAGGACCCTAATGTCCAACGCCGCTGTAAGTAAAGCCAGCGTCTTCGAGGGTTTGGCGATCAAGAAAATTCCGACCGTCAATTAGATTTGGCGTGTTCATAAGGCCAGCCATCTTGCTATAGTCCAACTCCTTAAACTGTTTCCAGTCAGTTACAAGCACTAAAGCATCGCAACCATCAGCAAGACGTTCAACATCAGTTTCGACAATGACGCCCGTCATGCCATTACGCATCCCACTTTGGGACACAATTGGGTCGTAAGCTTTGACTTTGGCCCCCAAACGGTTAAGGTGCTCAATCAAAATAAGTGATGGCGCATCACGCATATCATCAGTATCAGGCTTAAAGGTTAGACCTAGAAGGCCTACAGTCTTACCCTTCAAGATTTTGAGCGTCTGCTGCAGTTTCTCAAGGGAAAGCAAGCGCTGGCGGGTATTGACATCAATCGTTGCTCTCAATAACTGGGCTTCATAGCCATAGTCATCAGCAGTATGCAAGAGGGCCGATACATCTTTGGGGAAGCAGGATCCACCCCAGCCGATACCCGCTTGTAGAAATTTGCTACCAATTCGGGAATCTAGACCAATACCCTGGGCAACTTGAACTACATCAGCGCCAACGCGATCGCAAATGTTTGCGACTTCGTTGATAAAGCTAATCTTAGTGGCCAAAAACGCATTGGATGCATACTTAACCATTTCGGCGGAACTAAGGTCAGTGACTAGAATGGGTACCTGAGGCGCATCCTTATCCTCTGCGAATTTGCGCTCGACGATGGGCTCATAAAGCTCCTTCATCATGGCAATTGCTTTGGAATTGCTACCACCTAATACAATCCGATCAGGGTTAAAGGTGTCATAAACGGCTGAACCCTCGCGTAGAAATTCAGGATTGCTGACCACGTCAAACATAGGTGCTTCAGGCTTACTCGCAAGGGCTCCAGCTCCGACCGGAATCTGCTGCCGTTCAGCAATGCCATCCATAACAATCATGCGAACCCAGTCACCTGAACCAATGGGGACTGTGGATTTATTAACAATGACCTTGTAACCGCCATCCAAGTTTTCGCCAATCCCTCGGGCAACTGCCTCAACATAACGGGTATCACTTTCACCCGTTGGTAAAGGTGGGGTGCCAACGGCAATAAATAGGATATCCCCATGGGACACACCCGCACCCAGATCGGACATAAATTTCAGGCGACCAGCTTCCATAGAAGACTGCATTAGCTCAGACAAGCCCGGTTCAAAAATGGGCGATTGTCCTGACTGCATCAGCTTGACTTTTTCCTCATTATTGTCAATGCAAATGACCTCGTGACCTATATGAGACAGGCATACACCTGTAACTAAGCCAACATAGCCCGTACCAATAACACAAACACGCATATAAATACTCCTTACTTAAAAGATAGATCCACTGAACTGAACCCCAAGAGGCATAAGTTACTTTCCTGATTTGACATTCCTCGGCAAAGAAATGTCGGGATAGTGCGCTAGAAATAGCAAAAATGCCTCAACTGTCATTTGACCAAATCGACTAAGACGCCGATGTTGCTGTCGATTCTGCCAATTTTCCTGCCGCTTCTAGACGAGCTCTAAAGTCTGCAATGGTTAGGTCCAATCCCTTTTGTAGGGGGACTGTCGGTTCCCAACCCAGCATACTCTTAGCCTTTGTGATATCAGGCTTACGACGGCGTGGATCGTCTTGAGGCAAAGGCTCAAACTTCAGCTCAGCATCTGGATTGATGGCCTTTTGAATAGACTGGGCTAGTTCTAGGATGGTGTATTCTCCTGGATTACCCAAATTCATAGGACCAATATAATCGCCATTCATGAGACGAATAAAGCCTTCAACTAAGTCTGAAACATAGCAAAAACTACGAGTTTGAGAACCATCGCCATATACGGTGAGCGGGCTACCCTGCAAGGCTTGGACGATAAAGTTACTAACTACTCGCCCGTCATTTTCCAACATTCGAGGTCCATAGGTATTGAAAATTCTAACGACTCGAATATCCACATCATTTTGGCGATGGTAATCAAAAGCAAGGGTTTCAGCAACGCGCTTACCTTCGTCGTAGCAGCTGCGAATACCAATGGTATTCACATTGCCCCGATATTCTTCTGGCTGAGGATGGACTTCAGGATCTCCATAAACTTCAGACGTTGACGCAAGAAAAAACCTGGCTTTGACTCGCTTAGCTAAACCCAGCATATTAAGGGTGCCCATCACATTGGTTTTGATGGTTTTGACTGGATTGTATTGATAGTGAACTGGTGACGCTGGGCAGGCTAGGTGATAAATTTGATCAACTTCCAGGCGGATTGGCTCAGTAACATCGTGGCGAATTAACTCAAACTTAGGGTTATTTAACCACTGCAGAACATTTTGTTTACGGCCTGTATAAAAGTTATCTAAGCAGATTATTTCATGATCATCTGCCATCAAGCGATCAATAAGATGAGACCCAATAAACCCGGCACCACCGGTGACTAAAATTCGCATAGTTTTTTTGAACTAGTAAAATATCAATACAGTGTGAAACGTCTGCAATCTAGGATGCCTTTCAAAAGCGAGGTTGATTAACCTGGTTTGAAAGATTAGATAAGTCTTGCAAAAAGCATCACAAGCTACAGAACAAAGTTATTAGACAACCCTAAGTATGTTTGCAATTTAACAAAGTTTGCTGATTAAACATTCGACTCAGAACGTCATTCACTACAACTTCAAATCCTTTTTACAGGAATACCCAAAATTTGCTTGGTAGTTACTAGTCGATAAAATCTATGTTTGCTTGAAGCAATAGAAAATCTGATAGTTGAAAGGATTTATATTTTCTTTAAAGTACTTAAGTCAGTTTTAATCCAATCGAGGCCTTCTCGGCTACCCTGACGACTGTAAATATTGCTGGCTGTCACAAAGTCGTTAGCGGCATCGTTTTTTTTAGCTAAGTTGGCCCGCGCTCGTGCTCGGTTGTGAAAGGCTTCAGCAAGGTTAGGTTCAAAGCCAATGACATTGGTAAAACAGTCAACTGCACGGGCATAGGCTTTTTCTCGATAAGCCCACACCCCTTGATTAAACTGATGACGTGCTTCACCACTAATCGGTGTGGATAGGTCGGTGATGGGGGTGGTGAACGGTATCTTTTGGCCAAGGGGGCTGTAGGTGGTGGTTGCGATCGCACCACCACCAATACCTAAAATCATTAAAACAACGGCAATTACTACCCATCCATTAGCTGAAATTTCCATGATCTCTTTATAGGCTAGTTAGGGTCTGGTTTTCTAACGATATCTAGTACGTAATAAAAAATTCTAAAATCCTGTTGGGCTGATAAGTTCTATGAAAAGGTTTTATGAAATCCTACAACTTACAAAAATGGTCAACCATTTTCATCTATTTCACGACAGGGTGCTTTACAGAATCTTTACTTTTAAAGTTTGTTAAGTATTAGCAGTTATCTCAGAATAGGTTTGACGATATAATTAACGTAAGTACGAACGCCCTGTGGATACTATTATCGCTACTTGCTAAAATTTCACGAGGTTCACTCCAGGCAATTTGGTTAGCAACAGGACCAAAGACCTGTTTAGATTTGATTTTCATAACGCTCAGCTATCGACCATCTAGAGGATAGTTAATGCCTGATATGTTTCCCGGCATGAACCCTTACTTAGAGCATCCTGATCTTTGGCCTGAAATTCACCCGCAGCTTATTACTGCATTGGCCAATCTTTTACAGAAGGAAATCTCCGATCGTTACAGTGCCCTTGTCCGTACAAGAGTGTATCGTGTTAGCGGTGAAGACAGCCTAGTAGTGGGCAAATTAGCTCATGATGCCTCTCCCAAAAGCTTCGGCTCAAACGGTTCGTCCTGCTCATCTCAGCAGCCGATGCCTACTTATATTGCTGTGCCTCAAACAGTTAAAGAAGGCTACATTGAAATTGTTGATTGTCAGATTGGTAGAACGGCTACCATGATCGAAATTTTAACTCCACAGAAAAAACGTCCTGGGCGTGGACGGGAAAATTATGAGCAACGTTGCGAGGCAATTTTTGCAAGTGATACTCACTTTGTAGAAATAGACTTATTGCGAGGATGGGAGCCTATCTCTGCCTATGCTCCTAGTGATGTGGACTATCGAGTTCTAGTCAGTCGTAGTGATCAGCGTCCTAAGGCTGATTTATATGCTTGGCAGGTTAATACTCCAATCCCACCTCTGAAGCTGCCGTTAAGTTGTTGCCATGATGATGCAGATGCTCAGGCGTATTGCATTGTCGATCTTAAACAGGCCCTTGATGAAGCCGTTATTCAATCTGCCTGTAGGTTATCTATCAACTATGAACGTTCTCCGATTCCTCCCTTATCTCCAGAAGCTAATCGTTGGTTAACGGCTTTATTAAAACGCTCAGGTCTGCGACAACCGAGCCAGAACACAACCCTATATGATGAAGAAAAGCTCAAAAAACATAGTGCATATCTTCAGGCATGATTGGCCAAACCGTTATTGAACACCCTGCTAATTTTTTTGATTTAACTTGGAATTGGCGAGGCTACGATGTCCGCTATATCGTTCAGGGCTACGGTACTCCTTTGGTGCTGGTTCACGGTTTTGGCGCATCTGTTGGGCACTGGCGTAAGAATATTCCTGCTTTAGCAGCAGCAGGCTATCGAGTCTATGCTCTTGATTTGTTAGGATTTGGCAAGTCTGAGAAACCAGCCTTGGATTACTCCCTCGATTTTTGGGAGGTGCTACTCAAGGATTTTTGGCATCACCATATTTGTGAGCCTAGTGTTTTTGTAGGTAATTCTATTGGTGGCTTATTGGTTTTAATGACGTTGGCTAATTCCCCTGATATAGCCAGAGGAGGGATCTTACTTAACTGTGCCGGGAGTCTTAATCATCGCCCTGAAGATTTACCTAGGCCCCTTGGTGCAGTTATGGGTTTGTTTAGCCAGTTAGTTAGTGCCCCAGTCCTTGGACCGCTAATTTTTGACCAGGTACGTCAAAGATTTCGTATTAAAGGTGCCCTTAAACAGGTCTATGGCAATCGTAAGGCGATTACTCCTGAATTGATAGAAATACTGTATCGTCCTTCCTGTGATCCAGGGGCTCAAAAGGTGTTTGCGTCAGTTCTAACGGCCCCTCCAGGGCCTCGTCCTAGTGATTTATTGCCAAAAATTCGACAGCCCTTGTTGGTACTTTGGGGGGAAACCGATCCTTGGACACCTATTCAAGGGGCGACAATTTATCGAGATCTGGCTGCTGCTAATCAATCTGTGATGTTTCAATCTATTCCAGAGACAGGACATTGCCCCCATGATGAACGTCCAGAAGTTGTAAATGAGTTGATACTGAAGTGGCTAAACTCTCAAAACGTCTAGTGCTCTTATTTAGGTCATCCTTAGATGAACATTAGACCGTTTTACATTAGGCTAGTTTCGTCAATCACAAAGATTGTAAGAGTTTTCTCATTATGGGGGACAACGGCGACATGACTAGCTATGGCTAGGGTGTCAGATTGTCGATAAGATTCTGGTAAAACTCGAATATATTCCCGTTGAATATCCATTAAATTAGGTGATTCTGTCACTGGGATAGCTAACAGATCACCTATTTGGGGCTTGATAATAACAAAATATTCTGGTCTGTCAGCTACTGATACCTTAAAGAGTTTGCGGTGTAAATCAACTACCATAACAGAGTGGCCATCAATATTGGTTAACCCTGTGTATCCTAGGCCACTACTGTGAATTTTGGTGTAACTAACAATCTTATAGACTGCTTCAATACGACAGGCCAGAGTTAGTTTTCCTAAGTTTATGACAATTAGTCTAAGTGTATCGGCAACATTGATGACAGGTGCTTGAATTTTCATGGATTCTGTTGAAGGAGGTTTGCGATCTCACCTACAAATTCCTTTTCGATGTAGGGTTTAGTGAAGTAATCAGTGGCACCTAAATGTTTCGCCAGGGTTTGGTGCTTGCGATTGCCACGAGATGTTAGCATTACGGTTGGAATCTTTGCCCATGCTGGGTTTGCCTGACGCTGACTTAGAAATTCGAAGCCATTTAAGCGTGGCATTTCCACATCACAGATAATTAATGCGGGCAT
>JAHQVZ010000137.1 GCA_019634055.1 Leptolyngbyaceae cyanobacterium MAG.088 | reverse complement strand
CCCAGGTAATACCTGAGAGATTTACTCGCTGTTCTAACTGTGGGGGTGCGCTAACCATTAAATCTCCTGCTTATCATGTCTCATTGGCAAGGGGACCATGACCACCCTACGGAAATGGTTAATTTATCGTCCTGCCTCAATTATTAGATTTTCCTGGTCTAGCAGAACGTTTAACTTACGGTTGAGCAAACCAACTACGCGCTCATGGGGACCCGTTGGTTGCATTTCAACAATGACTCCATCGTGCAGTTCGTAGCGCTCTGTTTCTGGTTTCCAGGCCAGAAATTCTTGAAACGTCATTAATCTGGGAAGCGCTTGAACCATAGTCTGGGGCAATCATCTAAAGATCTAGGCGTTGCTGACTAGCAAATACGTAATGCATTTGCATCATAGCAAGGCTAATAGGTTTAGGTTATTGGGTGTTTCCTGAAGAATTATTTCTCAATGCGGTTTCTGAATATTTACATCGGCCCTACCTCCAAGACTTTTCCACACTGAACAAACGCAGAAAAGTATGTGGCTAAAGTCAGAATCAAAACCTGGGACTAATTTGCTCCCCTAAAAAAACTTTTAGTCATTTGCATAATTTTCTTTCCTGGTTCCTGAGTAACCGGTGTAAGACATAAACAGCCTACGGTTTGGAGCTGTTAAGAAACTACTTCACGGTTTAAACCTGAAAGGCTTGTTAAGCCATGGTTTAAATGCGCGAGGCCATGATTTTAATTTTTAACAAGCCCCTATGCCTAAAGCAATCCTCGATAACGAATAAACATAAGAATCGCAGCCCAGGCCCCCAGGGCGACTTTAATGGTAACTAAAATATTTAGAAACGGCATCCAGCCACCGCTGAGAAGGGTGCCAAACTCTCCTGGGGGCAGTTCCAGACCCATCAAAGCTAACACCGATAGCACAATAAAAATAAGCACGGAGACTTTCTCGATGATGGCAGCACGCCATCGTTTATAAATGGCTTCCATCCATTCTGATGAAGCCGTGATGGCCACCAGCCCAATGGCCGTGCCACCCGCCACACCGGCTGCAAACCCACCACCGGGGCTTAAATGTCCCCGTAGAGCCAGTTCAATGCTGATCAGGGCGGCGATGGTCGCCCCCAGACGAGCCAGTACAATGGAGGGCTGATCGGTAAACTGCTTTACGGTGGATACGGCTTGTTCATCGGCTAGCAAATAGCGCACTCCCATAATCGATAGGGTAAATACCACCACCTCAAAAATAGTGTCGTACAAACGATTGCGAAAGATAATGCCTGAGACGGTGTTGGGCACTCCGCTATCCTGTACAACAACTTCAACGATGGAGAGATCGATCAGCTCCATGGTTGGATTGGGAAATACCAGCATCTTTAGGTACAAGGCTACACCCGCAATAATATAAATCCAGATCATGGCTGTACCTCGGAAGAACTCGGATAGAGAGAATCGATTACAGGCAGCGAGGCGGGGGGAACGGTAACCCTGGAGATAAGAACAATATCTTCTCCGGGTAGGTGAGCTTTGATGATGTCGTATAGTTTGGGTACCCGGATGGATAGTCGGTAGGTGTCTTTTCCTGGGACCGGTGTGCAGATGGCATGGATCTCTTTCGTCTTTAAAGCCTCTTTCAAGGCCGCTGTTGATGGGTAGGGGACCGGCTTTACTTGTAGATGATGGCTACGGAGCAACTGGCGCACATTGGATAATAGGGTTTTGTACTGCGTCTGTTTTGGTTGGTTTTGATTGTCTGAATTTTGCAAGCCTTCAGTCTTTTCTAAGACCCCCATGCGTAGGGTCATGGATGAGCGCACTGCGATCGCATACAACGTAACCGACAGCATGGTGCCCACCAGGGCCTCGGTCAGGGCCACATCCGCTGCTCCAAACAGCAGATAGACCAAGGCCGCCACGGCTCCTAAAATCCCCCGCATCACCAGGGCAGAGTAGGGATTTTTCTGGGTAAGCACCATGGCGGCGATCAGGGGCAACAGCGCCGTGATCGCTACGACATATCCATCCTGTAATATGGCCTGGGTCATGATTTTTGTCTCCCCTGTGAACAATAGGCCAGCACATAGCCCAGTACCGTATTCCAAATGGCCAGCGAGATCAGGGCTAACACCAGCAGCGGCCATTCCCGTGGGATCTGCAGCAACAGACCCACCACAATCAGCATGGAGCCCAGGGTGTCAGCCACCGACAAACTGTGGAGCTTAAACAACACTGACCGATTGCCTAACAGGGGCCAGGTGCCCCAAAACCAGAACACAATGCCAATGCTGATACAGCTATAGCTAGCGATGGTGATTAAGATATTCATACCTGGTCTATGCGCTTAAGAATATGGGCCAGCAACATTAAAGCTGCATTGCCAACGCTGAGAATTAGCACGCCAACAACGCCAATCATCCAGTCATCCTGCAGGACAGACACGACTAAAATTAAAATAGATGCCTTGGTCTCGATGCTGGCAAAGGCCAACATTTTCTGCCAGATGTCATTGTCTCGCCAGGCTTCATAAATGGGTATCAATAATGCCCCCAGCATGGGCCAAATTAGACTGCCGCTCATGGTTGTTTCCTCCGACGCGCAATCCGGTGTACTTCATACAGACCCGCACCGTGGTATTTAGTGACGATGGTTTTGGGGGTAAAGGTAATTAGAAACACATCCAAAAAGATTAGTCCAGGGGAGCGTTCGCCCTTAACCTTTTCTACGGTGCGCGACTCGTAGCGGTGGGGACGCACCATGATTTCGATGGCTTCTATAAAGGCCTGGGGAATGGCCATGGCTACTTCTTTTAAGGCCCGCAGCCAGTCTTGCAGACTGTTGGATACTACGGTGGCTCGGGGGAGTAGGAGTGCGATCGCAACACCAATCAGTACATTAACCAGGCTAAAATCCGCCGTTAGCAAAAACCAGATGCCCAACCGCAGGGCGATTTCCAAAAGTCCAATCATGCCACTGCCATCCAAAAAAGCGTAATCAGCACCAGGGTCATCACTCCCATCAGATGTTCAAACCGTTCTAATAACTGGGGAAGTTTTAGTTGCGATCGCTGCACAACTAATAAATACACCAGCCAGCCAGCGCCAATGGTGGCCAGGGGTTTCACCATATTGACCAGGGTGTAGGCTTTGTAGTACGCAATATTGGCCACAAATAGCCCCCCTAGCAATATCACCATGGCCATCCAGAAGCCCGGTTTAGGAGAACTTTCTGACTGCGATTCGTGGGGTAAAAAAATAAACTTTGCAAAGGATATGGTCGTCCCCAGCGCCGCCAAGTTCATCGCAATCACCTGCCAGGGCAGCAGTGTCTTCATGGTCAGCACCTTAGCCCCAAACCCAGATAGCAGCGGAAATCCAGAAATCGAAAAGCTCGCCAGTACCAGGGCAATCCAAACAGGGGTGGCAATGGCGGTTTGTTTTAGCTCTTTGAACTTACGGCTGGGTAAGTTGCCAGCGATTAAAAAGAGAGCCGATTTTACCAACCCATGGGTAAGGGCATAAAACCCCGCTACGGGAGGGGCGGCCAACACAAACCCCAACTGGGACACCGTATGAAATGCCAGCATTCGCTTGGTGTCTTTCTCTAACATGGCATAGCCCACACCGAGTAAAGCCGTACCCACCCCAAACAGCCGCACAATCGGGTCAATAGACTCCAGCATCAGGGCGCAGCGCACCATGGGAAACACCCCCGCCTTGATCACCGAGCCAGACAGCATGGCCGATACCGGAGTCTCCGACTCTGAGTGGGTGAGGGGCAGCCACAGCCCCGACACAAAAATGCCCCCCTTGGTCAACATGCCTAAAAAGAGCAGTGCGATCGCCTCCGGTGGCCCTTGGGCTAGCCCCTCATAGGCAAAGGACTGATTTGCTTGGTACACCAGCAACGCCCCAATCAGATAGAACAACATGGCCGTATTGCTGACAAACAAATAGCGCAGGCCTACCCAGATGGACTTATTGGTGCGACTATAGGACACCAGCAAAAACGTAGCAATGCTAATCACCTCTAGGGCCACATAGAGACTGATAAAATCAGCACAAATAAAAGCCGAATTGACACTACCGTGCAAAATAATCGCCTGGGCATAAAAGAATGCCGACTTTCCCTGGGCCCAGCAGTATAAAATTACCGCTGCAGTCACCAACCCATTGGTGAGAATAAAAAATCCGCTCAGGGAATCCACCATCAGGGTGACACCAAAACTGTCCAACAGTCTTAGTGTTTCCGGTTCAGGCACCACAATATGCCAGAGACCATAGGCCATCGACAGGAGCGACACCATTAGCCCCAGGTAGCGGGCCGTCTTTGGCAACAGATAGCTACTAAACCCCATAAACAGAGGCAGCGCAATCCAGGCAATGGTCATGGCGTGTACTCCGTCTCGATGTCGTCAATGTCCAGGGTGGGAACATCGCGGGCAATTTTCATTACCCCCACCAGCATCAGCGCCTGCAACGACAACCCAATCACAATTGCCGTTAAGATTACGGCTTGAGGGACTGGATCGGCGTAAGCACCATGGTTAGCAGTCTCATCCAAAATAGGGGTAAAGACCCCGCCCCTGGCCGCCACCAGCACGTAGTATGCAATCACCCCTGTGCTCATCACATCCATAGAGATGATTTTCATCATGATGTTCTTTTTGAGCAAGATACCGAAAAAACCACCAATAACAGTGGCAAATACAAACGCTTCTAAAACAGCCATGAGCATCATTAAATGGTGGGCCGTGCCCACCCTACATCCGTTGTTTACCCTGTAGGGGCATCGCATGCAATGCCCCTACAGGGATGAACCAATTAAGACTTTGAAAACCTAAACTGCAGCCACCCCAAAGCAGCTACCCCCAGCATCAAAGCCATATTCTCAGGGGCCATAACTAAACCAAAAATCAATATGAGAATGCTCATCGCATATGCCGCTAAGCTGTAAATCTCATCAACAATGGTTAGCCGTCGCCCCCAGACCATTAACCCCAGGGCCGCCATCAGCATGATCAACCATGTACCCATTGTCATCTAAACCATTACTCGAGGAGACGTTTGAGGCATTGTCATACCGCCGCCAGACGACATCTGAGAAACAACCGTCCGCAATGCTTCTGTACGATCTACATAGAGATGATTCGACGGCAGCTGATTAAACACCTTGAGCTTATTCAACCGTCGATGGGTTTGACCAGTAGCACCCACTACATGGACCTGACGGCCCTCATCCAAGGCTTCTTGCATGGCATTTTCCAACGCTAATGAAGCCGTTACCCCCATGTGAGGAACACTGCTCAGGTCAAAAATAATCGCATCACAATCTTGAATAGCATTGTGTTCACGGTTAATGGCCTTAGCCACACCGAAGATCATCGGACCACTCAACTGGAACAACAACACACGACCATTGGCCTCGTCCATCCAGCGTTTTTCCTCCGCATTTAGACGAATGGCATCGTCTGAATCGGAAATAGTTTTCACAGACTCTGACTGCAGTGCGCTCATTTTATCAATGGTGAGAATATTGGCCACAAAGACGCCAACACCCACCGCCGTAATCAGGTCTACCATTACCGTCAGGATAATCACCCCGTACATAATCAGGGCAGCCTTGCGAGAGATCTGGTGGGCCCGCTTTAGAAAGTCCCAATCAATAATGTCGATACCTACCTTAAGGGCAATACCCGCCAACACTGCCAGGGGAATAGTTGCCGCCAAATTAGCTACCCCTAAAATCACCACTAACAAGATGCCAGCACGGATCAGACCCGATAGTGCCGTACGACCACCGGTTTGAATGTTGACCACCGTACCCATGGTGGCCCCTGCACCGGGAATCCCCCCGAACAATCCCGAAACCAGGTTACCGAGGCCCTGACCAATCAACTCTTTATTAGAATTGTGTTCAGTGCGGGTAAGACTATCCGCAACAACAGAGGTTAGCAATGCATCAATACAGCCCAGCATGCCTAGAACTGCCGCATCCACAAACATCAGCTGTAGCTGATCGGCACTAAAGGTGGGTCGTTGTAATGCCGGGAACCCAGCCACAATCTCTCCAATCCGACGAATCTCAATGTCGGAGAACAGTACCAGAGACAGAATGGTACCCACAATCAGCGCCACCAGCTGAGGCGGAACAAACCGCTTAAATTTGGAGGGCATAAACCAGATGATGCCAATGGAAAGCGCTGCCAGTGCTGTTTCTGCTGGCTGAATATTGCTAATCAGGTCAGGCAGGGAACCCAGGGTGCCTACTACACCGCCCGTGGGGCTCGCTTGACCTAAAAATGGTGCAATCTGCAAGATAATCAGAATAATACCGATACCAGACATAAAGCCTGAGATCACGGTGTAGGGCATCATCGTGACGTAACGGCCCAATTTGAGAGAGCCAAAAATAATCTGAAAAACCCCTGCCATCATTACAACGGTAAAGGCCATGGCCATGCCGTTTTCAGGGTTGCTGGCGGTCAAATTAGCAATCACCGCCGTCATCACCACGGTCATCGGCCCCGTCGGTTCTGAAATCAGCGTGGGCGTGCCCCCAAATAAGGCGGCAAAGAACCCCACCAAAACGGCTCCCCACAGGCCAGCCGTTGCCCCTGCCCCAGACGCAACACCAAAGGCAAGGGCCATCGGCAATGCAATTACAGCAGCGGTTACCCCACCAAAGAGGTCACCGCGAACGTGTCGAAAATTTATCCGGTTGGTTATCTCCATAAGAACCACCTAGCGACATCCATATCAACCTGTTTGACTGTTTATCAGTGCTTCCTATGCCTTTGGCAACAACCTTTACACAATGGCAATTAGGCCCAAGACGGTCCCCTAGGCAACAGCTCTGAAAAACTTAAGTAATGAGATAGATAAAAATCTATCATTATTTTTTTTGCATTAACTAAAGTCTATGGTTATTTCTCAATGGCTGCAAGTAAGAAGAGCTTATGGTTCCTTATGTAATCTAAAAGTAAAATTTATGGAACTGACGTGATGGCTACCCATTCCCTTGGGCATAGTTCTTGCAAAGGGGAGATTGTCAAAGAATTCACGGTGATGAGTCGTTCATTTGACAGTTTGCGCCGTCCATAGCTGTCGCTAAGGTTGCTTGAGATCGCATAGGCTTGACCTATCAACGTGAAGCGATACCTGACAATTTGGCAGGGCAATCTTTCCATAGACGGGTTAATTGCACTGCAAAGCATCCATATGAAGCGATCAGTTGTTATTCAAGGGCGAATTCCCCTGCAGTCTATGCCAGACGTTGCCGTTGTCCTTGCCCCTGTCCTTCTGGCAAAGCGCGCCGTCATAACGTTACAGTCAACCTTGCAACAACTGGTGTGGGACGAACTAATCCACGGTAAAACCGTTCCCAATAATGTCTTTCAAGCCGGTGTTTTTATTGCATTTTGTGGGTTTTGCCTGCTGAGCTATCTTGCCCATCGTTCTTCAATTCCGTTAGTCTTAATCGGGGCAGCCCTATGTGGTGTAGAACGTTGGCTAGCCAGATATCAGTACTATCAAAGCCAGGGAGCAATTTTAACCCTGGAACACTCAGGTAAAAACTATCAATGGCGGCTGGCATACCCCAATGGCAAATCTGACAGTAAACAGTTTGCCCCCACCCAGGTAAAGCACATCGAAATTAGTCGCAGACAGGTATACGTGGGGCTATCGGGAGAGCCTATCGCCCTGGTGTGGCATATCGATTTGCAGCTAACTGACCAGAGCCATTTACCCATAGCAACAGAATTTAACCTGGAAGCCACCCTAAAAAAGGCAAAGGTAATTTCCCGAGAGTTTCAAATCCCCCTTACGTTTGTCGATAGCGAATCTCTCACAGAGCGTCATGCCCTGGCTCCGTCAATAACCTGTCGCTCCACAAACAGAGGTTGGCAAATGATAACCGGCTGGGCCATGTCCGACAGTTGGCGACTGTTGGGGCAGTCACTTGATCGAGCAGGATTGTTGTTGTTTGCCATCTTATTTGAACAGTTTGCAGCTCAGTTTGGTGAATTTTTAGTGAGACTATGGCGCAATTGGCAAGACTATGGCGCAATTGTTATCGATATTTCGCCACTGTTTCAGGTATTTCAAACCCTTAACGCGTGGGACTGGTTAGGGTTAGTCATTGCCATTGCCATGTTGATTTGGGAAGGTGCACGATTAAGTGGAGTAAAACGGCTGGCATTTAATGGCCATACTTTACAGTTCAAAGCACCGCGTCAGCCACCAGCCAGACTTTCGGAGACGGTTGCTGGTGTTGTGTTTTTACCTCAACCCACACCCCTGTTAGCCATTTGGGATAATAACAACCAGGTAATTGAGATTACAGATTTACCCCGCTTAGACGATCACCGCGAGATCGGTTTTCAGGTAACTCAAACACTATCAAAATAGCGCCAACTAGACGAAAACTATACACTGGGGGTGCTCTAATACCTGAAAATCAGTCCCCAGTATTATGATTAAAATTTTTCCATTTCAATGGTTTAAGCCTTTGCTGGCAATGATGCT
>JAHQVZ010000136.1 GCA_019634055.1 Leptolyngbyaceae cyanobacterium MAG.088 | reverse complement strand
TGGGTGCTGGTTTGGTCAATTCTCAAGATTATGGTCAGGGGGATTGCAGTAACCTGACGGTCAAAGAAGCGATCTCGATTGCCGAATCTCTCAGTTATTTGCCCACTGATATCAGAACGATAGACCTCATTCCTCCACAACCAGATTTTTCTGAGGGAAATGCTCCTCCGTAAGTAATTAAAAAGGTGCGCTCTTTGAGCGCACCTTTTTGCTCTAATTCAAAGATGTCAAAAAAGATGTCAAACACCTCTTTACATCTCTTGATAATTTTCAGCCACTGCTGAAATAAGCTATGAACCAATAAACTAATGCTTTTCGGCAACAGAAGACTCAGATGCTTCTTTGGTTGTAGATACTTCTTTGTTGACCGCCTCATTAGCATCTTTTGCTACGGCAGCAACTTTATCGACAGTGGTACTAGCGGCTGTCGATACTTTCTCAGCAACCGTTTTGGCTTGAGACTTTACCGTGTCTACAGCACTTGTTTTAGCAGGGCGCTCAAGCTTATCTAAACCGAGCTGCTCACGGGCCTTGTCTATGAGAAAGTTAGCTCCATTTTGACTAGCATCTAGAAACGCCTGACCAGTTGCTGCGGCTGCTTGATTACCATCCACGGCTTCTCCACCCTGCTGCTGAGTCTGCCACCATTCCCGAGCATTACGGCCAGAAGCAATGGCTATATCACTAAACCAGGCACCAAATACAAGTACCGAGCAAATGAATAACCAACCTAAAAGAGCGACTTCTTTAATAATTTTCCCTGTCAAGGCAAAGACATCTTTATAAGCACCGGCTGTTTTGGGATCAAACAGGAGCTGAGACACCACAGCGGCTTGAGACTTAACGCGATCCATGGTTTTACCTCATCCAATAATTTAAAAAACGTGATGAAACTATTGCTTTTGATATCACATGCTTTTGATATCACACAGTAGGGTCATCCTATCGAAGGATCAACTAATATCCCTACGACATTGTGGATAGTCTTAAGCTTTCTAATCGAGTTGCTTACTTGAACCACGAGCTACTCGTCCTGATTAGGGACTAATACCCTTAAGTTATAAATCAAACGATTTGAGTATACCCAATGGTTAGCCACCCCAGATTTTTTTCAGCACATCATCGGGTTTTAAGTCCGCCAGTTTATCAGTTGTAGATTTTACGCCGACGACCCGAGTCTCGCCCTCAACACTAGGCAGTGCTTGACTCCGAGTCGTTTGAAGGACCAGGGTAAATACCTGAAGCGCCACAGCTACTTGGCTAACATAGCTATCGGGGCTAATGACTAAATCAGCGCCAGCCAGGATTGCTGAAATCTGTCCTAGATTTTCAGCAGTGACCGTTTTAACCATGCGCTGGCGACCAATTGAAGCAATCAGATCTGCACTATCTACTGTATCTAGTAGCAGAACTGATAATTGTGGTTGTTTAGTCTGGAAGTCATCAATGATGCTAATCCAGCTGCTTATTGGATAACTGTCTGCTTGAACGCTGAGGCCAGGGTAAATAGCAACATAGCCACTGTTTACCAGGTCTAAAGATTTACGTTGGGCTTCAGCCCAGGCAATGTCTCCTTCAGGGACATTTAAGGCAATGGGCTCAGCTTTTGCTGGTTTCGCTAGCCCTTGCAAAAGCTCCTGATATTGGCTAGTTGGATACCGTGCTTTATCTGCGGTGACTGTATTGGTGTAAAGCCAGGGAAGCTGGGCACTGCTGTAACCAATGCGTGTGGGAATACCGCTGAGCCAGAGTACTATGGCCTCTTCCCAACGGTCACTGGCGCAGAGAACTAGTTCAAATTCGAGATCGCGAATAATGCCCAACAAATTAGCCCAGTCAGCCGGACTATTTTGACCTCGATAGTCAAACGGAATTACTTCTCTAACAGCTTTAGATATCCGATAAGCCGACTTAGATGAAGGCTCTGCCACTATCGAAATTTCAGCATTGGGATATAGCGCATGGATCGTCGTTAATGTTGGGAAAAACTGAAGCTGTTCAGTAATTCCACCAGGAACTAAAGCCAGGACTCGCATGGGCTTTGGATAATACTTCGCTAATTATTCTAGAGGACGCTGGTAGTGCTAAGGCTGTTGCCAGGCTACTAAACAGCTAAATTGAAAAAATATTGCTGTTGATTAACCCCAACTCGTCGCTTTCAATGACATGGCTCTCACTCATGGGTGGCTGTGCCCATCAATTATCAGCCGTGCTTTAAAGCGACTTGATTAAGGTTTTAGGGAAGATGTAGTTTGCCAGGGGGGCTCAGGAATCGAATCCATCACCGCAAAAACCCATGTTTAAACATTTCCCCCTAGCCATTAATTAACATCTTGGAGACCTATGCACCTACTTATACCGGCAGCAGGCGTTGGCAAACGTATGGGAGCTGATGGCAACAAACTACTTTTACCCCTACTGGATCAGTCCATTATGGGGTGGACGTTGAAAGCAGCTATGGCCGCAAAGACCATCGAATGGATTGGCATTATCTGTCAAGCCATTGATGAACCCTTATTTAAGCAAACCGTAGCTAAGCTTGAAATACATAAGCCTGTTGCTTTTATTCGGGGTGGAGACACCCGGCAAGCATCGGTCAATAATGGCCTGAAAGCCTTGCCAAATTTGGCTCAGCAGGTACTTATCCACGATGGCGCTCGCTGCCTTGCTACGCCAACACTCTTTGACCGATGCACCGAAGCCTTTAGTACTTGCAATGGCTTTATTGCTGCAGTACCTGTAAAAGACACCATAAAAAAAGTAAACAATTCAGGCATCATTGAAGCTACTCCAGATCGGTCGCAGCTATGGGCTGCCCAGACGCCGCAGGGTTTTGATGTAGCTCTACTTAAGACGGCTCACCAAAAGGGAAGTTTACAGGGCTGGTCAGTGACAGATGATGCAGCGCTATTTGAGAAATGTGGCCTTAACGTCCACATTGTGCAGGGAGAAGAAACAAATTTGAAGGTGACAACGCCGGTTGATCTTGCGATCGCAGAGTTTATCCTACGCCAGAGACTTTAATCCTTAGACCCCCAATTTTTAAGAACTCTAAGCCCTTCAAATCCGAATCTTATGTCCTAAAAAAAAGGGGGTCTCAAAGCATTAAAGATCGCCGCTTCGTGCTACCAGCAAAAAGATAATTACCGGGCCAGAAATAACGACCATTGCCAGGACAGTGAGCTGAGCCACCACCAGAAAATTAATACTGCCTAAACCTAAAAAACCCAGAAGACCCATCGAACCTCCGATTTACCAATAACCGTGACCTCTACGCACTCAAGCGCATCGTCATTTTACCTGGTCCGATCCCATAAAGTTTAAGTAAGTTTACAAAATTCCAAGAATATTGATGAGTGCAACGACTAGCATTCTTGTCTAATCCCATTCCCCATTCCCGTATCCTGGTAAAGCAACTCTACCCCAGCAAACAAATCACACCATGGCCACTTGGCAATGTGTAAAAACCTGTGGTGCCTGCTGTAATCTAACTCCCACAGATCGCCCAGATTTAGCGGACTATCTCACTCCAGAGCAATTAGAGACCTACATGGGCATGGTGGGGGCTGACGGTTGGTGCATTTACTATGACGCCAACCAGCGCCTTTGCCAGATCTATGAACAGCGTCCCAGCTTTTGCCGTGTTCAAGCCGATACCTTTGAACAAATGTTTGGCATTGAACGTGACGAACTCAATGACTTTGCAATTGAATGCTGTCAAGAACAAATTAGCGGTGTCTATGGTGCCAAAAGTGACGAACTCGAACGATTTTTGACGGCCGTGGAAAACAAAGACTGACAATTCCTCTATCCCTTGCTCCTGAGGTATGCTGACAAATAATGAAAGAAATATGAAAAACCCTTTCGCCCATATCAATGCCAACTGCTAGAGCCACCCAGTCTGAATCGAAAGAAACGTCTGCTAAGGCAACGTTTTGGGGTGTTTTTCTGTCAACATTTGTGACTATTTTTCTGGCTGAATTGGGGGATAAAACCCAAGTGGCGACTTTGCTGATCAGTGCTGAGTCCCATAAGCCGCTGACGGTATTCTTCGGTGCCGCCTTAGCATTGATTTCCACAAGTTTGCTGGGAGTCTTAATCGGTCAATGGCTAGCTCGTCGCGTTTCTCCTGAAACCCTCGATACCCTAGCTGGGATTTTGTTGTTAATTATTGCCGTTGGTTTAGTTGCTGACGTTATTGCTATTTAGAGGATTGTTCCATGCCGTTCGATTGGAACCTGCTGAGCGTTAGCTTTATCACCGTCTTCCTCTCAGAGCTGGGAGATAAAAGTCAAATTGCAGCCATTGCTTTGGGGGGGAGTTCTTCCTCACCCAAAGCCGTATTTTTAGGGACAGCGGGCGCATTAGTATTGGCTAGCTTTCTGGGGGTGTTACTAGGAGAAGGAACTGCCCAAATACTCCCAGCTCAAATCGTTAAAGGTATTGCAGCAGTTGGCTTTGCCCTGATGGGGGTGCGGTTGTTATGGCCTGAAACTGAGGAGATTTAACTCATATTTAGTGGCCCTTCAAAACTAACTAAACGAATAGTTAGGCCCAAGTGTTTGAATGATAAAAAACATAGTAAAAGAGCGAAGGGTAACGAGTAATTCACTCGCTACCCTTCGCTCTTTGTCAGTACCCAACCCTAATTTTTAGCTTTGACGCGGCACTAGGTCTAGAAGGGCAACCGACGGATGTAAACTTTGCGTTACTTAGAAAACTGAGCTGCAATATCGCTATAACACAGGCGTAATAATAAGCCAAGTATAAGGACTTTAGCTGTTTCAAGTAGCCAGTAGGCACCATGCATCCAGGCCATGGTGTTAGGAATAATGTGAATTTTTCCTGGCATATCAAGGGCAAGGCCAATGCCTGCCATATAGGGAGTCAGGATATAGGCATAAGCCAATGCGATCGCAACCAGACCAATTGACAACATCATCACCCAACGGCTACGACTGCCACTGACCTCAACAGCACAGTCTAAGTGGGCCTGGCGCATAGCTAACACTCCAGTCAAAATCAAACCAGACAAGAGTAATTCCATATGGTTAAACACCTCAAATAGGCTATAACCAGCGCTGGCAAAACCAGGGGTCGTCATCATGCCACTCATAAAGAGCATTGGCATCACAACTAAATCAAGCATTAAACTGCCACCAAGCCAGAAAACTGCCAGAAAGAGAACAGCGCTATCCCAAGCAAACTGGCGTGGAGACAGCTTGGGAAACGGCAACGAGAAAGGAGTCATGTATAAAACCAACTATTTGATGGGTATGTCTCAACGCTAGCCGATATAGCTGGTAACAAACGTGAAAAAACGTTGCGATATAGGTATTGCAACGTTTTCTTTAGACTTCTAATGACAGTCTTTAGAAGTTGGCTTTGGCTAAGCGCTGGCAGTTTCGCCATCGTGAATTGTTTTGACCCATTTCAAACGCTTTGGCCTGACTGCCATGCGTGTGGTGGCAAACGCCATCACCACAATCCAGTGAGTCATATAAAGGGTTCCTTTGGCGGCCTTAACCATGGCCAGCAGCAATGAGATTTTTTGAGTACGCAAAATTCCCATAGTCATGCCCCAATAAGACATGCCAACGGCAAATGTTGTTAAGGGGGCAAACACTGGAGGCTGACGTAGGGCGATCGCAATTAGTAAATCTGGCATTGCCACCATTGGCAGCATGTACTGCAGCATCCAATAAACCAGCATATCGATGGATTTATTCCACCCCAATCGATTGCGAATTAATAGTTTCCAATAGTCTAGATAGCGTTGATAGCCGCCCTCTGCCCAACGATTACGCTGATGCCAAAGCGCCATACCGCTGGTTACACCTTCTTCCCCCACTGTCGGAGAGGATAAAAAGCCAATATTCCATTGATTTAGATGTAACTGTACCGTCAGGTCTAAATCATCGGTAATGGTGACTTCATTCCACCCGCCGCACTGGGCAATGGCTGCCCGTCGAACAAATTGTCCATTGCCTCTCAGTTCGCCAATGCCGCATCGGGCCGACCGTTGCTCTTGATAGTAGCGATCTAAGGCCATTTCAGCCGCCTGACCTTGGGTCCAGAAATTGGCCTCACTGTTAACAATTGATTTGCGAACTTGAATGGCTCCGGTCTGTTCGTTCGTAAACAAGGGTGCCACACGCTTAAGTAAGTTAGCAGGGACTTGGGCGTCAGCATCAAATACGGCCAAAATGTCGCCCGTTGCCCTTGGCCAGGCCAGGTTGAGAGCACCAGATTTACCGCCGGTTGCTTCTGGTCCACGGTGCAACACCTTTAACTTGGGATACTTTTGGGCTAGTTGATCTAGGATCTTGCCTGTGCCGTCGTCGCTATTATCGTCAATTACCCAAAGCTCATATCGTTCTTCTGGGTAATCCAAACTGCATAGAGATGCGACTAAATTGGAAATCACAGCCGCTTCGTTTTTTGCTGCCACCAATAGAGACACTTGTGGCCAAGGGTGGCTGCCTTGGACTGATGGAAGCGCTGCTTTATTGGGACTAGTGGCATAGCTAGGGTTTGCGATCGCAATGCGCACAATATAAGCCGCCACTAATACCGTGAGCCCCAAAACCAAAAGCGAGCCCCACATTGCCTCGTGTAACACTAATGTCACAGCCCACAAAAACACTAAGGTCGTTAACGCTTTCAGGCGACGTCCCTCCGAAATATGATCTGGTGAAACATCAGTTACCACTTCAATCGCCATAGGTTTTGTGTAATTAAGGTATTGGGGTTACAGGTTATTAATATCTTATTAAAGTCTGTTACATAGCATCATTTTTCGGTACATCTTCTCTCAAAACCTCTTGTTTAGGAGTGCACAGGGCGGTGACTTCTGTGGGTACACTAGTGCTCATAAGATTCATAGTGCCTTGGCTATTCATTCAATGCGCTATGCCCCAAAGGCAAAATGGGCAGCAGGTTCAGCCAGATCTGGATGTCAATATATGCCTAAGTTCACCATTGATTTTTGAAGATAGACCCCACTGCTCAACGCCATGCCTATTGCAGACATTCAGCCCGCTCCCAAACAAGATGTCGGTGTTTATATGCCCTATTACCAAGGCAATAAACGTAAAGCCTTACCCTATGCTATTGGCCTCTACAAACGCGGCAACATTGAAGGCGAGCGCCGAATTGAAGGGGGTGAGAGCATTGCCTTTCTAGCCACCTGGAATGTATCTATGTTGCCCGCTGACCTCACCCAATGTCGGATGCAGTTTGCTGGAGATGCTGAGCTCACCTATGAAATCACCATGGCTACATTTGAGTTTGTCGATTTTCTCATCGATGTAGTTACTGCCATGCGTCTAAAGCGGTCTCCCGATTTTTCCAAAACCTTTTATCGCAAGTTGCTCAGAATGGATGAGTAGTCTTGCATTGTCAACATGCGTTGATATCCTTATCGCTCGATTTTAACTTGAGCGATAAAAATAAGGGATTTGGTACAACCCCTTAAGGCTCTCACCGCATATCTTCCGGCTATTAAGTGAGCTTAACCTTGGCAGTAAGAAAACATAAGCAAAACACTTCGTCAAAAGTTAAGGTTTTGTTCAATTGCTAACTGCTCTCCATGGCACAATGGGATGTAACCCTATTGGTAGTTAGGAGTGATAGTGTGCCCCATCCATCAAAGCACCTGCTGATTGGCTCAACAGAGCCCTACAGCGGCAAGTCAGCCACTATAGCTGGTCTGGCCTTACAGCTTCAGGATCGCGGTATTGATGTCGCCTACGCTAAACCCGTTGGTACATGCCCTAGTGACGAAGCGGGTATCGACGAAGACGTGCGGTTTATTTCAAAAATCTTAGCGCTACCAGCATCACGCCTGCGCCCAACGCTTCTTTCTTTAGATGCGCAGACAATTGAGCAACAATTGACAGAAGAAAATTCTGCTGTTGATCCTCAGCAAATGGCCACGTATCTGGGAGGGCAGGGTGAAGATTTACTGCTACTTGAAGGACCAGGTACTTTGGAAGAAGGCACCCTGTTTGGGTTATCGCTGACCCAACTTGCGAAGGTGACCGAAGCACAGGTGATGTTGGTTGCCAGGTTTCATTCTGTATTAATTGTCGACGGTTTGTTGGCAGCCAAGCAAAAGCTTGGGGACCGTTTGATGGGGGTCTTAATTAATGATGTACCAGCCGACCAACTTCAAGCTGTCACCACCAATGTTAAAGGTTGCCTTGAACGCCACGGCATACCTGTTTTAGGCATTTTACCTAGCACTCCTCTAATGCGCAGCGTCAGTGTTGGTGAGCTTGTTTATCAACTCAAAGCAGAGGTTCTTTGTTGCGAAGAGCGTATGGATCTAATGGTTCAGAGCTTGAGTATTGGCGCAATGAACGTCAATTCAGCGCTTAAATATTTTCGTAAAGCTGACAATATGGCCGTGATTACCGGTGGTGATCGGGCTGACATTCAGCTGGCAGCTTTAGAAACGTCAACCCAGTGTCTAATTTTAACGGGGCATATTGCACCGCGCCCAGACATCATTAATCGGGCACAAGATTTGGAAGTGCCCATTTTGTCTGTGGATTTAGACACTCTGACCACGGTTGAAATCATTGAGCAGTCATTTCAACAGGTGCGTTTACAAGAGCCCATCAAGGTCCAGTGCATTCAGTTACTAATGGAAAAACACTTTGATGTAGAGCGGCTTATGGGGGAACTCAACCTGTCTTCTCCGGCCGTGACAGCGTAGGATTCCCATCAAGCCGCAGATAAAATAGTGAATTCACCATTCACCATCCCTCTACGCAGGCAAGGTAGGTTCAATGCCAAGGGTTTGGTAGAATTAGCCAGTCCCTTCATTAAAACTATACAAAGCCCTTGAGCCAGTCCCTTGATACTCCAATTGAATCACTTAAGGTAGATGATTTTTTGCAAGAGCTGGCTGCTATTCAGCAGTCAGGGTCTAAACGCATAGCTATCTTGGGGTCCCGCCATGTGCCTATTACTCATCTGCGGTTGGTTGAGTTAATGAGCTATGCACTCGTGCTTGGTGGTAATCGGCTGCTAACCTCTGGGGCCAATGGAACCAATTCTGCAGCGATTCGGGGTGCTATGAAAGCAGACCCTAATTTACTGACTGTGATTTTGCCGCAGAGTCTGGAACGCCAGCCACGGGAATCTCGTGAGCAGTTAGAGTCAGTCATGCATTTGGTGGAAAACTCTGCCAATGACAGGCTCGAATTGGCAGAAGCCAGTGCCCTTTGCAATCAGGAGATTATCTCTCGCTGTCAGCAGCTGATCTGCTTTGCTTTCCATGACAGCCATACATTGCTGAAAACGTGTAAAGACGCTGAGGACCAGCGCAAAATTGTCACGTTGTTTTATTTTGATTAGGTTTTCGTCTAAAACTTTTGAGCAATCTTGCTATTAATTGTTTAGAGCCCTTGATCTGTGAGCTTACTATCCCTGCCTAATATTTTTCTTTACAGCCTACCGGTTGCGGCTTTTCTCATTTACTTACCGTATATGGTGGTGGCCTCAGAGCGAGTCAAGCTGGCTCAATCCATGGACGACCCGATGGAAGCATTTTCTCGGCCTCGCTTTTACTCAGATAAGCTACCGGACTATGCTCAACGGGCGAATTGGGCGCATCAAAATTCGCTTGAGTCATTTATGTTGTACGCGCCAGCCGCAGTGATAGCCTACATTACAGCTCAGGAAAGTACAGCTGCATTGCTGGCAGTTGTTGCTTATGTGATTGCTCGGCTATTGTTCTCTGTATTTTATATTTTGAATGTGGCCCCGTTGAGATCGCTGATGTTCGGCATCGGCAGCATCAGCATTTTTAGCCTATACTTCATGAGCTGCAAAACTATCTGGTTTCAATAGCCCTGAAATTTCTGGATGGTGGGCAGTTCCCACCCTACGATTCACCCTTTATCGTTCCAATGGCTTCTACTTTTTCCTTTGATGTCGTTAGCGACTTTGACCGTCAAGAGCTGGTCAATGCCCTGGATCAGGTACGCCGCGAACTCAAAAGTCGCTACGACCTGAAAGATACCAAAACAACACTAGATCTAGGTGAGACGAATATTGCTATTGAGACAGCCAGTGAAATGACCCTGGAAGCGGTGCACACCTTGATTCAAACCAAGGCCGCCAAGCGCAATCTATCGATGAAAATCTTCGATTTTGGAGCTATCGACGCCGCCAGTGGCAACCGTGTACGGCAAAATGTAGAACTCAAAAAAGGCCTCAGCCAGGAAACTGCAAAAAAAATCTCCAAAATGATCCGCGACAACCTAAAAAAGGTTCAAGCCTCGATTCAAGGAGACGCCGTGCGGATTTCTGCAAAATCCAAAGACGAGTTGCAAGCTGCCATTCAGCTCATTAAAGAAGAAGACTGGCCCGTAGCGCTGCAATTTCAGAACTATCGCTAATGACTGGGGCATTAAACTCTTAGGACGCTATCGTGTTTGATGCCTGCATTCAACCTTCAATGCAATCAAGTAATCAAAGCAGGGCAGTAAGGGTATTTAGAAGCCTAGATTATAGGTCCAAGGTCAATAGCGTTGCAGTAGATCGGTACCCTAACGTTTCATAGAGTTTAAGCGCTGCAATATTTTCGTTAAATACCTGCAGACTCATTTGATCATACCCATGCTCAGTGGCCCAACGTTTAGCATGGGTCATCAGCTTGCGACCCAACCCTTGCCGACGATGGGCAGGGTCCACATAAACCAAATAAACATAGGCCTGGAGTGCGCCAGTCAGTTGATCAATGGATTGACCCAACCAAAGGCAACCAATGGGTTTAGATTGAGTTGCGGTAAACCCAACCCGTTGGGTATCCGATTTTTCTAACCACCACACCATGGAGGAGCCTTGAAGATACAGCTCTACTGTTTTGGTGAGATGCCCCAGTTGAGTTGCCCCCAATTCTTGGTAGGCACTGGCCATGGTCGTCAACAGCCGTGAGCGATCCAGGCTAGAGCCCTCAACTAGCTGATATTCCTGGGGCCAGTCAGACACCAAAGCTAGTTAGCAACAACTTACCGGCCATGGCCAGATCGTCACCCTCAATGGGAGCGGGGGCCATCATATCGCTGGGCAACCAAATGCGGGCACTAACCGCCAACATGGCCACCAAAAATACAATCAAAATCAAAAAAGGAATCACGTAGGAGCGAATGATGGACATGGCGAAATTCTGCAATTAACAGTGAATAGAAGTGATGTTGTGAATGATGACTGTCATTACGTATCGTAACGCTATCACGACCACACATCATCATCATCCAATCCCGGACGAGGTACCGGAGCAATGGGTCGCTGATTTAGCTGACGCAACCACCACCAGCCAGCCACCGCAATTATCAAGCAACACCAACCCAGCAAAGATTTCAACAGTAAAAAGCCACCCACCGCAAACATGGCCCCAAACAGCAGCAATAGGGCAGCTAAAACCCGCTGGGCTTCATGGCCAAGATTTTGCAATGGTCTCACCCCTGTGCGCTGTCGCTGTCGTCGCCATCCGGGACCGCCAGGGCGTACACGGCGATAGAAGTCATCGAGGGTTTCATCCGACTCGGGCGGTGTGAGCAACATGACGATCACCCAAACTAGGGTAGTGATACCGGCTGTAACTAATAAGCGCAGGCCAAAGTCAGGAATTTGGACCACCTTCCAAACGCTAGTGAGCAAACCAATGACAAACCCAGTCACCATGGAACTCAGCTCAGCCGCTGCATTAATCCGCCACCAGAACCAGCGCAAAATCAGCACGAGGCCAGGTCCGGTACCAATGGCAATGACTAACCGAAAGACGGTGGCTACATCGGAGGCAAAGAATGCTGCTGCTGCCCCTAAAACAGTGACCAAAACCGAGGTAATCCGTCCCACATTAACCAATTCGGCCTGGGTGGCATCAGGATTAATAAATCGACCATAGAGATCGTTGGTTAAGTAGGAGGCTCCCCAGTTAATCAGGGTGGAGACAGTACTCATAAAGGCTGCAATCAAAGACGCTACCACTAAACCCAGGACCACCGGGGGCAAAAAGTCGAGCATCAGTTTGGGATAGCCCAATTCACGATCAGCCAGGTCTGGATAGATGGCCACCGCTGCCAGGGCCACAATAATCCAGGGCCAGGTACGGATCACGTAGTGCAAAATATTGAAAAACCAGGCGGCTTTTTCCGCTTCGTTTTCGTCCTTGGCGGCCACCAAACGCTGGATAAATTCGCCGCCACCGTCGCTACGGCGAAAGGCCCACCATTGTAAAAACACATAGGCCATAAATGCACTGGCGGGAATGCCTGCTACTGTGCTCCAGCCAATGCCGCCGTCAAAGGTAATGGGGACGATACTGAGAATATCGAAATCAGGGGTATTAGCCTGGGCCTGATTAATCAGGTTTTGCATACCGCCCACGGAGGCGACCGAGGCAATAGCCACGACAATAGCCCCGATCAACGCCAGAAAGAACTGGAAAAAGTCCGTAGCCACCACACCCCACAGCCCAGAAAAACCGGCATAGAGCAGCACCAGGACGCTGACCACAATCACGCTCCAGAGCTTCAGGCTATCGTTGGGCTCAATGCCCACGCTTTGCCAAAGCTGCAGGGCATCTACGACTTTGACCATGGCCAGCATGGCGTAGCCGATGCCAATGCAATTAATGGGTACGGCAAACAAAAATGCTTTCACTCCACGCAAAACCGCCGCAGTCTGACCGCCGTAACGAATTTCCGTCAGCTCGGCATCGGTGACCACTTCAGACCTGCGCCACAATCGGGCAAATACATAGATCATCACCACGTGGGCAACGCCAAAACTCCACCATTCCCAATTTCCGGCAATACCACGGGAGCCTACCACTCCAGCCACATACAGTGGCGTATCGATAGAAAAGGTAGTGGCGGCCATGCTAGTACCAGCCAACCACCAGGGCAAGGATCGCCCTGAAACAAAGAAATCTACCAGGCTACCGGAGGCTTTTCGAGATAGGTAAACGCCTAACACCATCGTAAAGATGAGATAGGCCAGCACAATTAGCCAGTCAATTAGAAGCATGGAATATAGGGAATCCTGAAGCGATAGCCCAAATCATCCCATAAGAGGATTCACTGTCGCAAAATCTGGTTAATCAAAGTTTTGACAGGATAGGAGAGTTTGTGAAGCTTGCGATCGCATCCTCGGTCCTCACCGAAACTCCTCCCAGCATTCGTGAAGTGCTAACCATAGTGTCCGATTACCCCATCCAATGCTGCGCCGTCTTTTATTAATTGTCAGCACTGTTCTGTTTAGCTCTAACGTAGCCGTGGCAGCAGGGCTGTCTCCCTCCAGCGATGACACCTTTGAACGTCAACAAGATCTAACGCTACCCATCCAGACCCTGGAAGGCAGTTGCCCCACCCAGGTTCGATTTTGGCGAGAAAGTGGCTACTTTGAACCTGGAGAACAGCTCGGCATCATGCTGGATGTGTCGTCCATCGGCCAGGGAACAACTGAATTTATCGACAGTCAGGACGATTCCGTTACCTTTCGCACCCCATTGAAGCCAGAGTTTTATAGCTGTATCGGTACCCTAGCCCACAGTGAAGAACGTCAGCGCCGTCCACTGAACCTGGTGTTTAGTCAGGGGCATGTGTACTTTCACTTTGACATTACTCCCCTTAAACCGGTAAGGGAAGACACTTATTTTGTCACCATTACCCGCCAGGAAATTGTAGGCCAGTATCCCTATGTGCGCTGGGCCGTTGGAGATTAAAGTCATGAATATCCCAACACAACGACGTACTCAAGTATTTAATACCGTCAAAAACAATGAAATTGTCTTCAGGATTCTACTAACAGCGATTACCGGCTGCATCGCTTGGATATGGATCTATCACCTGGCCACAACGGCTTTGCCATTTGGTTATACACCCCCTGTAGCCCCTGAAGAACTGCCTGACTATTTCTGGGACTACCAAAAAAAATTGTTGATAATGGCATGGCCCATGGCCGTTGTTGTCGCCATCTCCTCTAATTTTTTAGCCAGTGCCTTTATTCGCACCAAACGCCACATATCAAAGTGGGGATATGTAGCCTTAGCTTGGCCCCTAATAGACTTTTTGCCAGTAAGTGTTGTGGGATTTCTCTATGTCCCAATATTAGTTGGCCCCATCGTTGCGTTAGTTGTTTCGGGCATTACAGTGGTTAAACAAAAATACTGGGGAAATTTGCTCTCCCTAGCCTGGAGTCTAATCTGGATGAGTGTAGCTCTGGCCTATGTCAACAGACTGTGGGACCTAGTCGGAGATTGATCCAGACTCGAAAATTTAGTTATACAGATCTTCTTGCTCAATTTCTTCTATCACTTGTAAGCCTCTAGCATCCCCCAGGTTCAAGATGGCAGCGCGGGCATCATCCCGCACACCCAAATCCTCATCGTCGGCAAAGGTTTCAATCAGGGCATCGATGGCGGTGGCATAAACCACGTTGTAAGTGAGGTCTTGGCACAGTTCGCCAATGGACCAGGCACAGTTGCTGCGCACAATGGCAATGGGATCGTTGCGCATGGTTTTCACTAGAGCCGGAAT
>JAHQVZ010000135.1 GCA_019634055.1 Leptolyngbyaceae cyanobacterium MAG.088 | reverse complement strand
CCGTTTGGGGATCATGGGGCAACATCCGAGTTGTATGTAGCAGCGGGAGTGGACTTATCCAATCCTGTTGTCGTTATAAGCTCCCTGAGCTGTCGTTATAAGCTCCCTGAGCCTGCTGGTGACTGAGCATCCAGCAACAATCGCTGTGATACCGTTGCTGTCTCTACCGTCATCCGATAGCGTACCGTTGAGGGTGCAGCCACATTGGCCATCGCTCCTGCTACATCCACTGCGATATTTTCTCTTTCGCTATCTACCCGAAACGCAGGGGCAGTATCGTAATCAAACAAAGGCTCTATTTCATACCCCATCTCTACTCCAGTGTGTTCGCCGGGTAGCTTGAAAACAACAAGATGGCTAATCTGCGATTTCTGTGCGGGGTCAACGATGCGATAGCTCACCTGGTTATCCACTGCTAAAGGTGTAGACTTGCCTGCGCTATATACAACAACACGACTGACAATACCAGGATTGTTATTTGCCAGTTTTAGTCTAATGGCAACCGTTTCCCCTGCGATCGCAGTAAGCTGATGGCGCATGGGCCGATGGGTTTCGGCCGTGACTAACTTTGTTTCTGTTGCGCCAGCCTGCAGTAGCACCTCAGCTGATACGGGCATGACTAATCCTAGCAATACACCCATGACACCTAAACCGCTGACGATAGACCGCATACTGGCCTCCTAAGGAACTCTAAAATTATGCTGAACAATGGATACTTCACTAAAAACGGCTGACGTTCCAGAACTATCGGAGCGGTATTGGGAAATATACACAATCTTTATAGGGTTTATAGGGGCGTTGCATGTCATGCCCCTATATAGGAATCAAATACTCCGTCAACCGTAACCCATTCTTACAAACCGTTGCGAATCGTTGAGCAATGGCATTGCTTACCAAAGGACTCCCATATTCTGAGGTTTGGGTCCCCGACGCTCGGGACATTACCCAAATCTACCCCAGAGTCTTTTCGCCGGAGCGCTTTCTATGAAACTGGCCTATTGGATGTATGCAGGTCCTGCCCACATTGGCACCTTGCGCATTGCCAGCTCATTCAAAAATGTCCATGCCATCATGCACGCGCCGTTGGGAGATGACTACTTTAATGTCATGCGCTCCATGCTCTCCCGTGAGCGGGACTTTACCCCGGTGACCACCAGTGTCGTTGACCGTCATGTGTTGGCCCGTGGCTCTCAAGAGAAAGTTGTGGATAACATTACCCGCAAAGATAAGGAAGAAAATCCGGATCTGATCGTTCTCACCCCCACCTGTACCTCCAGTATTTTGCAAGAGGACCTGGCTAACTTTGTTGAGCGGGCTCAGATTGATGCTCAGGGTGACGTGATGCTGGCGGATGTTAACCACTATCGCGCCAATGAGCTTCAAGCGGCTGACCGCACGCTACAACAGATTGTTGAATTTTATCTTAAGAAAGCGACCAAGCAGGGAGACTTGCCTGAAGGGAGAACGGAAAAGCCTTCGGTTAATATCATCGGCATTACCACCCTGGGCTTTCACAACAACCACGACATTACTGAGCTTAAGCGGCTGATGGCGGACCTGGGTATTCAGGTCAATGCCGTGATCCCCGAAGGGGCCTCGGTCCATGAACTGAAGAACTTACCTAAGGCCTGGTTTAACCTGATCCCCTATCGGGAGATTGGCTCACTCACCGCTGAATATCTGCAGCGTGAGTTTGAAATGCCCTATGTGGATATCACTCCCATGGGGGTGGTAGAGACGGCCCGATGTATTCGTGCCATTCAAAAACTGCTCAATGAGCGCGGTGTGGATGCTAACTATGATCAGTTTATCGATGATCAAACTCGGTTTGCTTCCCAGGCGGCCTGGTTCTCTCGCTCCATTGACTGCCAAAACCTTACCGGTAAGCGCTGTGTGGTGTTTGGCGACAATACCCATGCGGCAGCCCTGACTAAAGTGCTGTCTCGGGAGATGGGACTGAAGGTGGTGCTGGCCGGTACCTACTGCAAATACGACGAGGCCTGGTTCCGTCAGGAAGTGGAAGGCTACTGTGATGAGGTGCTGGTTAGTGAAGATAATGGTGCGATCGCAGATAAAATCGCCCAGCTAGAACCCGCCGCTATCTTTGGCACCCAAATGGAACGCCACGTGGGTAAACGGCTTAACATCCCCTGCGGTGTAATCGCCGCCCCCATCCACGTGCAAAACTTTCCCGTGGGCTATCGCCCCTTCCTTGGTTACGAAGGAGCCAATCAGCTCGTAGACCTGATCTACAACTCCTTTACCCTGGGCATGGAAGACCACCTGCTAGAAATCTTTGGCGGTCACGACACCAAAGAAGCCATTACCCAGACATTGTCTGCTGATGCTGACCTTAATTGGACCCCCGACGGTCTTACTGAGTTAAAGCGGGTACCTGGTTTTGTTAGAAACAAGGTGAAGCGCAATACTGAAAAGTTTGCCCGCGAACAAGGCCATACGGAAATTACCGCCGAGGTCATGTACGCCGCGAAGGAAGCTGTCGGCGCATAATCACCTTTTCCGTAGGGGAGTTGAATGCAACGCCCCTACGGAAAAGGGCTGACTACAAAACTCTCACCGTCTCTGGCAACCGTAGCTTGTACCGTTGCCGTAGAGCATAAACTGATTGAGCTATAACGTCCCAGGGATTCCATTCCTGGGATAAGTCTATTGTCATCTGCGCCCCTGCCAAAAACACTTACACCATCTGCTCCAATACATTTGGCTGATCAAGTGCCCCCCTATGGGCCTTGGATGAAATCCCCACTTGGACCCCTGCGTGGTGGTATAACACCATAAATAACAACGACGCCAACGGGTCTCCAGTTTGCTGATAGCCAGCCGTTAACGCCACCGTAAACAACTCTCCCTTATGGGACTTTTGTTGGTTAGGTTTAAGCATTGTTTATTGCTGGCGTGGGGGTGAAAGTATTGATCTCCTATTGCTTCCCCTATTGAACTTACAACAGATCGCAACAGTCATTTGGGCTTACTGTGGCAATGCCATTAGCTGGCGAGACCGACAATTTTAAGTGTCATTAAATACCCGTATCGTTGAGTAAGGGCATAGTTGAGCAAGACCCATAGTTGTTACGACACAACCATTCTCATTCTTCAGATTTGCTCTAACACTGAACAGTCTGGCGTAGCCTAACGAAGTTAAACGAAGTAGTCGGATTTTCTAACTAAACCTGACAGATGCAATAAAATAATCAAGCATCAAATACATCAGGCCATGTCCGACGCCGCAAAACAAGCTTATCTACTAGGCCAACAAGCCTTTGAGCGAGGCCGCTATGCTGATGCCGTCAAAGCCTTTGAACAGGGCATCGCTGAAAAACCAAATATTTCCTTAGATGGGGAGTTAAAACTTTGGTTAGTTAATGCCTTGGCCGCCACCGACCGCCGTCAAGAAGCGGTTGAACTGTGCGGCAAGCTAGCACTGCATCCCGATCTAGATGTTAGAAAGCAGAGCAAGCAACTGCTCTATATTATTCAGGCCCCCAAATTGCAGGCTAAAGAAGAATGGCTCACCAAGATTCCTGACCTGGCTGAGATTCAAGATGGTGAAGACAAGCCCTGGCAAAAAATCCCGACTAAGCCCCGTTCCCCCAAACCACCACCGCCGCCTTTACCCCTGAGTGAAGTCAATACAGAAGATAACGGCTTTGTGTGGCTAGCGCTGATTGGCTCTGTTCTATTGGTAGGAGGGTTGTGGTGGTTCAGTTGAGGGCATTGCGCTTAATTATTGTGATGGCCCTGGCCCTATGCCTGAGCGGTTGTGTCGATTATCAACTAGGTATCCGATTCGATAGTCAAACCCACGGCACGTTGGTGCAAACCTTGCATTTAGATGAGCGATTTGTGGCCCTTAATAGTGAAGTCCGTCAGCAGTGGCTTCAGGTCTTTATAGAAGAAGCTAAAACCTTCTCAGGCAAAGCCATCTCCCTGGACGATGGCACCCTCCAGGTGCGGATTGACTTTACGAACGGGCAAGACCTGACGCAAACGTTCAATCAGCTCTTTGCCGTCGATGGTTTGATGACCCAGGTGCCGGGTGCACCACCCCTGTTAGCCCATATGGACCTTACCCAGAAAAATTGGGGGGTGGCTCTGTTCAATCACCTGAGGGCGGATATTGACCTCAGTGGCCTTAAGGCCGACGCTGCCGTTGGCGATGGTGGGGCATTAGATCGCTGGCGCACATTAGACTTAAGTTTTCACATCAGCTCTGCTGCAGAGCAAAAACAATGGCCGTTGCAGCCTGGCCAGGTGAATACTATTGATGCCGAGTTTTGGGTGCCAAGCCCCATCGGTATTGGAGCGGTAGTGATTATAGTCGTGTGTGGAATCGGCTATGGATTGCGGTATGGCTTGGGAGGTTAATCCTATAGACGATGGCTCAGGGGTCGAACTCTTTCAATAAATAAAAAACTTGGATCAATCCCTACCTTCCTGTAGTAGCCTGTATCTGTCTCACTAGGATTTAGAGGTGACTATCATGCGGCAGGTTAACTTTGTCGTCATCTTTGTCATTTGCTTAGCGCTTGTATTGTTTGGTATTGAAAATACCGATCCTGCCACCATTCATATTGTGCGTGGGCTAGATATTGAAGCACCGCTGTGTATTGAGCTAATGATTTCCCTGGGGGTAGGCGCTGTCCTTGCTTGGGTATTTAGCGTATGGGTACAGGTACAGGGCTATTTCAAGATCAACCCTCAAGTTCAGCAACGGGAAATGCGTATTCAGCAGCTAGAAGAAGATGTAGAGCGTTATCGGGTTGAATTAGAAGACCTACAGCCTATGTTGCCAGGGGCTGCTAAAGATACAGGCACAGAAGAAGCGGTTGCTTAAGAGCAGGGCAACGGCTAAATATTCGTTTCTGAACTATTGAGGTATAAGAAGGCGTGAACCACTGTATGGGGCGACCCGTACAGTGGTTCACGCCTTTTTTCTTGGTCACAAAAAAGACATGTTTTTAAGTCTAGTGTCTTTAGAACATTTGTTCGATAAGGTTTTTTAGCCCGTTTTTCGATGATTTTAAAGCTGGTGTATGACTCTTTGTAACTGAATTTGACAGTTTTTTTTGAAATTTCAATTCTTCTAAGCTATAGTGCATCTGTTCACGCTATATGTAGCGTCAGCTAACTAACATACAAGGCTGTGTCTATGGCTAATTCTTTAGCGCAACGTGCGATCGCATTTCTCATTGACCTCTCCGAAAAGGGTGAAATCAACCCGTGGGACGTCAATGTCATCGATGTGGTCGACCGGTTTCTCAAAAGCCTTAAAGAGCAAGCCCCCATCGAAACCAACGGTCGCTCGCCCTACGAAAAAAACCTTTCCGAATCGGGCCAGGCATTTCTCTACGCGTCAATGCTAGTGCTACTCAAGGCTGACACCCTCATCCGCGCCGAAATCGAAGAAGAGGTGATGGAGTTTGAAGACCCTGACGAAGCATTTGAACCCCAGGGCTACGCCAAACGGTTACCTAGAAATCTAGAGAACTATATTCACCGACGGCCTGTGGCCAGCCCCCCAGAAAAGCGCCAGGTTACCCTCCAGGAGCTGATCGCCCAGCTAGAAATGATGGCCGTTGCCATGGCCAACCCTACCCCCCGTAATCGCCATCGTGGTGCCAAGCCGCACTCCAAACGCAAAGCCATTAGCACCATCGCCCAACTCGCCCACCAGGAAAACCTATCGGAAATTGCCGAAGCCCTTTCCACATTTCTAGATCGCTATTGGGTAGAACTGGAAAGTGCCATTGAATGGATGGACTTTGAACGATTGCTAGAACATTGGGCCCATTTTCGCCCCGATGTTCTGGGTGGCCCTATTACACAAGAGTTAACCGACGAAGACTATCGCCACGAAAAAGTCGGCGTTTTTTGGGGGCTGCTCTTTTTATCCTCCCAATCAAAAGTAGAGTTGGCTCAGGATCGGTTTTATCGTGACCTTAAAGTCAGACAGCTAAATGAAGTCACCCTAGGGGAGGTGCCAGCCTATGTACTGCCTGATTAGGCAACTAGGCAACGTTACGGGGCGTTACGTTGCCCCTAATGCAATCAGGCACCCGCTGCTCTAAATACCACTAAATGTCTTTCTTTTAGGACATTAAATTAGTGTCATATTTAGGAACATATATACAAAAATCAATATTTTTCCGGGCCTCTGTGAGGCAGTAATGAAGACCATCAATATGCATGGGTATACTGTAAACGTGCTTGTTACTATCTTGACGTTGCCGAGTTTTTTGCTTCCTGGTAGGGGCCAGTTTCCATCGGTAATAGCAAATTTGTAAGGACTCTAACTATTAGAGTTGTTCTAAAATTTGCATTGCGATAGTTTTGTCAACTTATGAATTAGAGCTATACGCTTGTGGCCGTTGCTGTCAATGTTCAGCAACGTCTGTTTATTTTTACCCATTAGCTGTCAATTAAGGACTAGAGAGAACATTTATGAAAGCCATGATCTTGGCCGCAGGGAAAGGGACTCGTGTACGCCCTATCACTTACACCATTCCAAAGCCGATGATCCCCATCCTGCAAAAGCCAGTGATGGAGTTCCTTTTAGAACTGCTAAAACAGCACGGCTTTAATCAAGTTGTGGCAAATGTCAGCCACCTTGCGAATGAAATTGAAGGCTATTTCCGGGATGGTCAGCGTTTTGGTGTTGAACTGGCCTATTCTTTTGAAGGACGTATTACCAATGGTGAACTCGTAGGTGATGCCCTGGGGTCTGCCGGTGGTATGCGTAAAATTCAAGACTTTTCACCATTTTTTGACGATACCTTTGTGGTGCTTTGCGGTGATGCACTGATTGACCTTGACCTGACTGAAGCGGTTCGGCAGCACAAAGAAAAGGGATCAATTGCCACTATTGTGATGAAATCGGTTCCTTTGATGCAGGTGCCAAGCTACGGCGTCGTTGTTACCGATAACACGGGGAAGATCAAATCTTTCCAAGAGAAGCCTAAGGTTGAAGAAGCACTGAGTACCAATATCAACACCGGTATTTATATCTTTGAACCTGAAATCTTTAATTACATCCCTTCCGGTCAAGAGTTTGATATCGGTGGCGACCTATTCCCCAAGCTAGTAGAAGCCAACGAAGCGTTCTACGGCATCACCATGGACTTTGAGTGGGTAGACATTGGTAAGGTGCCAGACTATTGGCAAGCAATCCAGGATGTTCTAACCGGTCAGGTAAAGGGCGTTGGCATTCCTGGTCAGGAGGTCAGACCTGGTGTTTATGCCGGTCT
>JAHQVZ010000134.1 GCA_019634055.1 Leptolyngbyaceae cyanobacterium MAG.088 | reverse complement strand
GGTTATCTACTGTCTTAACTAATTTGACAGATGCTATACGTGCGTAAGCCAAGCTTGTGGCTTACGCACTGTGGTGTCACAGGTCCGTGAAGCTGCCCTGCCGCAACCTTAGAAAAGACTAATATAGGTGCTCCATTATAGATATATAGTCATCTGCTGAGTCTTAATTGCGATCTTCAATAGGTCCTTAACCCTTTGGTTTGTTTCATTAAGGACGTATGGGTACTTTTTTCTAGTTCAGCAGATTTAGGCTGACGCTGTACATAGGTGCTATCCGCTTGCATTTCCCAAGCCTGACGATTATCGGCAAGACAAGTATCCAAAAAGCTCATCAGCTCTCGACGTAAGTGGGGAGCTAAAATTGGTGTTACCGCTTCAACTCGACGGTCTAAATTACGGGGCATCCAGTCAGCACTACCAATATAAAATTGCTCGTTACCATCGTTTTTAAAGTAGAAAATACGAGAATGTTCTAAAAAACGGCCAATAATGCTGATCACGCGAATATTATTGCTTACTCCCTCAACACCAGGGGTCAAACAACAAGTACCGCGAATAATTAGATCAATGCTTACTCCGGCCTGAGAGGCGCTATATAGCGCCTGAATAATAGTGTGGTCCACCAGGGAATTCATTTTGGCGACAATACGACCGTTAGTCCCATGGGCCGCTTCCTGTTGAATTAGGGCTAACATTCGGTCCCGCAAGGTAATTGGCGCAATTAGCAATTGACGATATGCTTTTTGCCGCGAGTATCCTGTTAGATAGTTAAACAGATCGGTTAAATCTGCCCCCAACTCTTCACTGCAGCTAAGCAACCCTAAATCGGTGTAGATACGAGCAGTTTTAGGGTTGTAGTTGCCAGTACCAATATGTACATAGCGGCGAATACCGTCATGTTCCTTCCGTACTACCAGGGCAACTTTGGTATGGGTCTTTAATCCGATCAAACCATAGACTACGTGGACACCTGCTTTTTCGAGGGTACGGGCCCAGTTAATATTATTCTCTTCATCAAAGCGTGCCTTTAGTTCTACTAAAGCAACAACTTGCTTGCCATTTTCAGCTGCTGAAATCAAAGCATTGATAATAGGCGAGTCTCCTGATGTGCGGTAAAGTGTCATTTTAATGGTTAACACATCAGGATCCGCTGCTGCTTGAGTAATAAACTGTTGGACAGTGGCTGCAAATGAAACATAGGGATGATGAACCAAGCGATCACGACGCCGAATAATTGAGAAAACATCATCCCCTTCACCCTCAGTCTCATCTCGGTTAATCCGATGCCATGGCGGGGGAATTACGGCAGACCAATCAGGATCTTTGAGTTCTGGTAACGGTAGGCCAATTAGCTTCATCAAATCACCCAGACCGATCAGTCCGGTGACGTCATAGATATCATCCTCGGTTAAATCCATTTCTGTGAGCAGGGTGGCACGGACCTCAGGCGAGGTGTCTGCCTGTAGTTCTATGCGGACTAGGGAACCACCCAAACGACGCTTGCGTAACTCTTGCTCTAGGGCCAGCATCAAATCATCGGCATCATCCTCTTCAACAAATAAGTCGGCATTTCGGGTGATGCGAAAGGTGTGATAGTCCTCGATGATCATGCCGGGAAAGAGAAATGTGAGATTTTGACCGATTACCTGCTCTAAAGGCACCGCAGCCCAAAGAGTACCCTCTTCCTGAAGTGATTTGGGAAGTTGGATAAATCGAGGCAAGACCTTTGGTACTTTAATTCGAGCAAAATGAGCCTCCTCAGACTCGGCTTCGCGGACAACTACGGCCAGGTTTAGGCTGAGATTTGAAATGTAGGGAAAAGGATGCCCCGGATCAACGGCTAGTGGTGTTAATACTGGAAAGATTTGATCTTCAAAATAAGCTTGTAAATAAGTAACTTGTTTGCTGTTTAGGTTATCGTAATCTAGGAAGTGGACACCATACTCTTGCAGCTGGGTTCGGATTTGCAAAAAACAATCTTGTTGTTTGGCGAATGTTGGCTTTAGCTTTTGGCTAATAGCTTGTAAGTGTTCGGTGGGGGTACGACCATCAGGGGTACGACGATTGACGTCTGCCTCAATTTGTTTTTTAATCCCTGCTACACGCACCATAAAAAACTCGTCCAAATTATTGCTAAAAATGGCTAAAAACTTGAGCCGTTCTAGCATTGGGGTACGTGGGTCAAGGGCTTCATGCAAGACACGTTCGTTGAAAGATAACCAACTTAACTCTCGGCTGATGTAATACTTGGACGAACTTAAGTCGATCTCAGAGGCCACTGTCATTTCTGGGGTTGTTCTATCCTCTGAAGGATTATTGATAGATGTTTCCTGCGCATTTTTATCTGACATTTTGTTGATATCCCCGGTCTACCCTTTTTAGAAAACATCGCTTTCGCGACCAACCCACCATTCGCCTAGCTTCATTAAGTCGTCATGGATATCGGCTACCTGTTGAGCATAAGCATCTGCAGATAGTTCGTGCCGATGTTCTTGTAGTTTTTTGAGACGCAACTGTATGAGTAGCCACGGTTTACTAATACCGTCGGTAGCTTCAATATATTTTGCTAGCTCATGGCTGTTCATGGGGCTATTTCTCCTTTAGTAATAGTGGGGAATCACAGTTGAAAAAGATGTATTTTTCAACACTAATGAATTTGTCTGTTAGTTAAGACGATGGATATCCCTAAAGGCCGCATCTTAAAACGGCTAACCTGACTGACGGATGTCCTAATGTTTCAAGACATCTGCTATATCTTTACTTTACTTAAAAAATAAATATCGTGATGCTGTTTGTCCCTAACTAGGAAACCCGCAGAGAGGAAACTACATGAGCTTCTTTCTGCGGGTTTATGTTGGAAAAACTTGACACTAGTTAGCCTGTTAAAGGCTCAAAGAGTCAACTATTGCTATTGCTTAAGATGGTCAACCCACTCTCGCAGGTTCTCAGAGGCAACATCGCGTCCGCCTAGTCCGAATGCGATCGCAATAGCTACTGCAATGGCTCCTAACAGTAAGCCAAAGGCTAAATTGACAATGTTGGTAGCCACACCCATTTGCTGTAGAGCCATGGCTCCTACAAAAGCAATAATGGCAATGCGAGCCGCTTGGGCCAAGGTGTTAGAGGACGACATGCCCATGCCATTAATCAACCGGAATGCCAGATTAGCGGCATATAGACCAATCGCAAAGACTACAACACCGCTCAGGACCCGTACCGAAACCGCCATAATACTTCTGACGATTTGGGTCAATGTGGCAAACTGCAAGATCTCAGTGGCTGTGACAGCGCCAAAGAGGATAATGCCTACTAACACAAGCAACCCAACAATCTCAGACGGTGTTTTTTGGGGAGCTTCTACCGCAGGAATCGGTTCACCTTCAGCCAATGTGAATGGCTCAGAGTCTGCAGAGTTAGAAAGCTGAGACAGTCCTAAGATATCGGTAACGTTGTCAAAGCCAATACCTGATAGCAAGCTCACTACTAAGTCAGATACAAACTGAGCGATGAAGTAGAAAATAACCAGGACGACACCAGCGGATAGCACTTGAGGAATCTTCTCAAGCACACTTTCCAACATGACAATGGCTGGTCCCGAAACCCCATCAAGGTTAAGTTCAGTCAGAGCTGTAATAGCGACGGGGATCAAGATCAGGGTATAGACCAAGATACCTGCCAAGCTAGAAACCGTGATCCCATCATCTGGACGGGCAGCCAAGCCGAACCGGGAACCAAAGTTATCAACCCCGGTTGCCATTAGCAGATTAGTCACAATACCCCTGACAATCTTGGCAACTAGCCAACCAATGCCAAAGACGATGGCGGCCGTCAATATCTGAGGAATCGCAGATAAGAACTCATCCAGTAACTCTTGAACAGGGCCTAGCAAACCAGGCAGCTGTAGAGCACTGAGTACTAGCGGCAACGCTAGCAAAAAGATGAACCAGTAAACGACGTTGCCTAAGGTTTCATTGATTTGAAAGGCATTGCCTTGACCATCGACGCCAGTTTGCTCTGATAGCCGATCATCCAGATTAAACCGCCCCAGACCGTTAACTAAGGCTCCCTTAGCTAATCTGGCGATTATCCAGGCGATAAACAGAATAAAACCTGCACCTGCAATCCGAGGTAAATACTCAAAAACTGTTTGCAGCAGACCGCTGATAGGCCGTGAAACAGCATCCAGTTTGAGGGCATTCAAAACGGCGATGATAAAGAAGAGCATCACCGTCCAGAACACGACTGTTCCTACCGTATTTTCGATAGGAAAGTCACTGCCTAGCCCTGCCTTAGCTGCCAGCTGGTTGTCTAAACTGGTTCGATTGAATATGAATTTGACAGTTTTTTTGGCGAACCAGGCCACCACCAAACCTAAAAGTGCTAGTGCAGCGGCCCCAACCAAGCTAGGTATGTAGCTACCTATTTGACTAAGAAGGCCACTTGAGAATTGTGTAATCGGATTTGCTTGGGCAAGATTGAACATTGGGTCCAGACTTAACCAGTCAAACCCAACCACCCCGTGGAGTTGAGTCATTTTTCTCCCTATTGCCTACTGAAACATCTACACGTACCGAACACGGCATAACCCTAAGTAAGGTCAGGCATGCTGCCCTAAGGTTACCGCCTAATATCAATTTTTTTCTTTCGAAGTCTTATTATTAGCAGACTTTGTAATGTAATCCCTGTATTTCTACGTACAACTTTGGGATTTTTGATTGTTTTTGAGCTGTAAAGTCACGATCAGTTGATTTAAGTCAGTTCATGACCAATTGACTTCAGCTAGCTGATTGTGCTTCATATAGCTCTGCTATTCAAAGCTTTTAAAGTTTGCCAATGTTGTGAAATATGGCACTAATTTTTACAGTTTGTATACTGATAGATAAGAAACCTTGCACTTGTAATGATACGTCTGAAGTGTTTAACGCTCTATTGCAGTAAAAAGCTTTAATTTTTGATACGCGAATGGGTAACGAACGTCTTATGCATCTCTCTTCAGGCATAAGACGTATGCTGTACCTATAGTTTTTACTAACTTGGCAAGCAGGAAATGATTAAACCCTGGTGCAGTTTCGCTGTAGGTGTCTACTAAAAAGACTATGACTACGGTGAAACTGCACCAGGGTTGAGTATTGTTTCGAAGGCAACGTAGTTCTATAACGGAGGTCACCTTGGTTGGGAAAGATCGTATCCCTTGCAAGTGCTAAGTTATATTGTCAACGTGACATGACAGAGATTCTATAAATATCAGGACCTTTGCCATGTCTGCCTTAGAAGATTTTGTTTTAACTACGGCGCAGCTGCTTTCTGGCCAACAAACCGACAGCGGCTAAGCTGAGTACAGCCGTTGGTTCAGGGACATCCTGAGAGGAGTCTTCGTGGTCTGTAAGGCTATGGATTAAAGCTATGCCGTCATTAGCACATTCAATAAACAAGCTAGCGATAAAGTTGCCACTGGGCATTAGTGAGCGATCAACCTTGAATGTGTTTGTTTCTGTACCTGTAGCATTAAAGTTGTCAAAGTCTAACCCTGCATCAGCGGCTTCTTGAGCTGATAGAAACTCAATTCCACCCAGGTAGGTGCCACTATCCATAGAATTAAGCACGGCATTACTTTGACCTACATAGTCATAGGCCTCTTGCTTAGTTGCCAGGTCTCCCATGGTATCTTGGCGTTCCCAACCATAGTTGTAATATTGTTGGAGACTGTTATAGCCTGCATTAACTGATGCTACGGCTTTGGCTGTAACATCGCTGTAGAGACCCGTTTGGGCAACACCAGAATCGTTGGTGTCAGCAAACCGAATGCCAAACAAACTGCTATTGTTGCTAGCTGTATTGAGATCGTTACCGGTAAAGTTGAATAGTAGGTCACCAAAGCCAATGTTGCCATCCTGAGCGCGACTGTA
Source organism: Leptolyngbyaceae cyanobacterium MAG.088 (assembly GCA_019634055.1). Taxonomy (GTDB): domain Bacteria; phylum Cyanobacteriota; class Cyanobacteriia; order Phormidesmidales; family Phormidesmidaceae; genus Leptothoe. The sequence continues at coordinate 4,060 of JAHQVZ010000134.1, read as the reverse complement.
GCTGTTACCCGTAAGGGGTGTACCACCAGTAATAGAAATATATAGATGGTCGGCAGTCTCTTTCATGGCTAAACCCTTAAGTTCATAACCATTGCCACCAGAGCCATCGTTAAATGCATCAATACTATATTGCCAGTCTTGGTGTAGGGTTCCAGCTTGGGCCGCACTGGCTAAACCTAAGCTAATGAGAGTAGAACTAAGGAGAAATGCAATCTTTTTCATAGGATGTGTTTCGCAAGTCAGAGTCGGTGGGGTGTAACAAAAAGCACACTACAGGTATATCTGACTGCCGACTCCTTCGCCCTCGGCTACTTAACCTATGTAGACTAAGTCACAATGTTGATCGGAGCTAATAGCCTCGGTATAAAAATTGGTGAAAATACTGATATTAAACTCTAAATTTAACAAGGATTGTTAGGTGTTTCGTTACCCCATATAAACTACTCCGTGTGACCACATAAAAATAGAGATTTGCCAAGGTGTTAGCCTTAGCAAATCTCTGTAGAATAACTGAGGAATATTGATAGCTTGCCTTTGACACGGCGGAAAACAACCTTCTTTATGAAGAGCTTGTTTTCACAAGCGAGCCTTTATCCGAGCCCCTTTCTCAGATTAGCCATCTGCGCTAGATTCATCAGGGGTTTCGAGTGTAGCTTCACTAGCGATGTCTATGGCGTCATCTTCTGTAGCGCCATTTTCTATAGCACCATTTTCTATGGCACCATCTTCTATGGCGTCACCTTCTATGGCGTCATCTTCTGTCGGTGTATCACCATCGGCTGTGGTTCCGTCGTTTGATTCATCGCTCGATTCATCGTTCGATTCATCGACAGCATTTTCCTCATCAATATCTAGTTCAGGCACAACGGCGACGGCTGCGATCGCATCATCATCATCCAAACGCTGCAGTTGCACCCCGGTCGCCATCCGCGACTGAATTGAAATCGCATCAATCGCCTGACGAATGATAATACCTCGTTGGGTCACTAACATGAGTTCATCCTTGGGGTTTACGATTCGCAGGGCCACTAACTCATCATTTTCTTTACGGAATTTTATCCCCACTAGGCCCATGCCAGCACGATTTTGTAATCGGAAATTATCCACGGGTACCCGCTTGCCTAAGCCACCTGCAGCAATGATCAAAACCCAAGGTCCACCATTTTCTTCAACGGTAGCGTCATCGTCCGCCACATTATCGTCCGCCACATCATTACTACTATCGTCATCAGACGAGTCTGAATCCGCCACTTGATTAGTAACCGAAGCGAGCAAAATATCCATACTAATCAGTTTGTCCCCGTCTCGTAGGGACATGGATCTAACTCCGCGCGTGGGTCGTCCCAAGGGGCGCAATTGATTGTTGTCGGCCCTAAAATGAATGGTCATACCGTGCTGAGAACCAATAATAATGCTATCCTCAGCCCGAGCTAATCGCACCCAACGAAGCTGATCTCCGTCCTCGAGGGAAATGGCAATGAGACCGTTGGCACGAATATTACTAAACGCTGAAAGCGCCGTTTTCTTAATAAAGCCACCCTGGGTCAGCATGACCAGATACACATCTTCGGCAAACTCTTGCACACCTAGCACGGACGTTACTTTTTCCTCACGGGGAATCGGTAACATTTGCACAATTGGGTTACCCCGTGCCACTCGAGACCCTTCAGGTATCTGATAGGCCCTGAGGGTATAGGCCACCCCCCGATCGGTGAAGAACAACACATGGTCATGGGTACAGCAGGTAATGAAATGCTCAATGGCATCGTCATCCTTCATCCGCGTGCCTGACTTTCCACGAGTAGCGCGGTTTTGAGCTTCAAACGTAGACACCGGCATGCGCTTAATGTAGCCCTGTTCAGTCACCAAAATGACTACCTGCTCATTGGCAATCAGTGAAATATCGGTGAGCTCATCTTCTGCTGCTTCAATCACTGTACGGCGCTCATCTGCATGGGTGGCGCGCAGCTGTTGTAGCTCTTCTTCAATGATGGCTAAAATTCGCTCTCGACGAGCCAGAATATCTCGTAGGTCAGTAATCTTCTCTTGGAGTGCCTCATGCTCTTGCTGAATTTTGTCGGCTTCTAAGGCTGTTAGACGGCGCAACTGCATCTGCAAGATGGCATCTGCTTGGGCAGATGACAGCTCATAGGATTCTATTAGTTCTTGCTTGGCGGTGGCGACATCAGCTGCATGGCGAATTAACGCAATGACTGCATCTAAATTATCAAGGGCGATCAGATACCCTTGGAGAATATGATCTCTTTCTTCGGCCTTACGCAGCTCATATCGAGTACGGCGAGTAATGGTTTCTACTCGAAAGTCTAAAAAGACTTCTAAAAATCTTTTTAGGGTCAATAGCTGGGGCTCACCATTGACCAGGGCCAACATATTGACGCCAAAATTGTTCTGCAGGGGTGTTTGTTTGTAGAGATTGTTGAGCACCACCTTAGGATAGGCATCACGCTTGAGTTCGATAACCATACGCATACCATCGCGATCGCTCTCATCGCGGATGTCAGAGATCCCGTCTAAGCGACGGTCATTCACCATTTCTGCAATCTTTTCGATCAGGCCTGCCTTGTTGGTCTGGTAGGGCAGTTCAGTAATAATAATGGCTTCGCGATCGGGGCGTCCGGTATATTCCAGAGTTTCAATGGCGGCTACACCACGCATGGTGACGGAGCCCCGTCCAGTGAGATACGCGTCGCGAATGCCGCTGCTACCTACAATCAGGGCCCCTGTAGGAAAGTCTGGTCCATGGATATGCTGCTGCATCAGTTCCTGAATGGTAATCTCAGGATTCTGAATCAGGGCAATGACACCGTCCACTAGCTCACCTAAATTGTGGGGCGGAATGTTGGTAGCCATCCCTACCGCAATCCCTGAGGAGCCATTCAATAACAGCTGCGGTAACCGCGCTGGCATTACCGTCGGCTCTTGTTGCGAACCATCAAAGTTATCGGCAAAGTCAACGGTCTCGGATTCGATGTCTTGGAGTAAGGCCGCACCTGTTAGCGCATGTAGCCTTGACTCTGTATATCGCATGGCCGCTGGCGGATCGTTGTCGATGGAGCCAAAGTTGCCATGACCATCGATGAGAGGTGCCCGCATGGAAAAGTTTTGAGCCATGCGTACCAGGGCGTCATACACGGCCGTATCCCCGTGGGGGTGGTATTTACCGAGGACTTCTCCGACAACACGAGCACATTTTCTAAAGGGGCGGTCTGCTGTTAACCCCAACTCGTGCATGGCGTAAAGAATGCGGCGATGCACTGGTTTGAGACCGTCCCGTGCGTCGGGTAAGGCTCGCCCTACAATCACGCTCATGGCGTACTCTAGGTAGGAACGAGACATCTCGTTACGCAAATCGGTGGATACGATCCGGTCTTGGGGATTACTCATACAGAAAGGAGACTCCTAAAACATCAGGGAAACAATGCTTATTTTGCTAGGTTCACTTAATGGGCTTTTACCAAGTTTTGCAAATACTCTCAACAGAGCTCTAGGTAAGGAATGCAAAACGGTCGTTTTTCTGGAAAATCTACACGTTAGAACATGTAAAATTTTAGCACAATATTCTAATTCTTGATGGATACTGCAACCCTATTAAATAAAGGGGTTTAGGGGAACTTCACCCAGGTGGTTATGTAGGGGTAATTGCAGCTGAAAATCTATGGCCAAAGGAGAATGAAAGAAAGAGCCCTATGTAACGTCTTTTAAAGACTCCGGAGAGAAAAATAAATGGTATCTGCTTCTGCGCCTTTTCGCGTCATCTATTCCGAACGGTTTTTAAGTCACGATACGGGCTTTGGTCATCCTGAAAATGCAGGGCGACTGACAGCGGTGGTGGATGCGCTTAAGGCTGATCCGATTGCTAGCGAGCTAGAGTGGGTGGAGCCTTGCGATCGCAACCCTTTACCTCAAATCAACGCTGTTCATGACCCGGCCTATGTTCTAACCCTTCAGCGCATGGCCGAACGGGGCGGCGGACACTTGGATGGTGACACGCCTGTATCGCCTGCCAGCTATACCATTGCTCTCTTGGCTGTAGCGGCCT
>JAHQVZ010000133.1 GCA_019634055.1 Leptolyngbyaceae cyanobacterium MAG.088 | reverse complement strand
CACGACGTGTCATACCGTTCTTCGAGATGTCGTGAGAACCGCAGGTCGAACAGGTCATTTCTGGTTTAGCTGGCATAGTGCACCCTGGCGAGGCAACAAGTCCTTCATATTTTCCTCTATCCTTTACGTTAATGTACTACCCGCAGGCTTACCTCTTCTCTAAACATTGGGCGGGCGATCGCCCACGATTAAAACACTGCCACTGCGTTCATTGAGCGGTACGATGTTTAGGTAATGAACAATCTCACCCTGCGTAATCTGATAAACCGGTCCACCGGCAAACTCGCCATAAGCTTGAATTTCAAAACCCTGCTGATCATTGAGCTGGGGATGCACGACCTCTTCAAACACTTGATCAGGCCTTTTATCTTCTAGTAAGTAGTGGCTCACAACAGATGTTTTAGGCTGCTGATTGTCAGCAAAAAACAACTCTTCTTGCCCTGGCTGGCCAAACAAACTTAAGATTTGCTGAAGACTCGATTGCGCTAATCCACTGGGCAAGCTGCTCAAAAAACCGTCCCAAATGGCAGCCATTTCGGCAACATCCGCCTCATTGGCAGGCTCATTTGAACGGGGCGCTCCCTGATCGATTTCCTCGCTTTCAACTGTTGTATTCTCTGTAGTTATATTTTCAGTGGCAATCAGTGTATCCGCAGCGTTTTCGTCACGAGGAGGCTCTGGTATCGGGCTAGGCTCCGGTATTGAGCTAGGCACGACAGGTTCAACTGGCGGAGGCGTAATGGGCTGCGGTATAACCTGGGGAAGGGGTGCGACAGGCTGAAGCGTAGCAGGCAGAGAATCTGTACTGTTCTCTGAACGGTTGTCTGAGTCTCTATTGTCTGGTTGAAGGTTGTCTGGCTTGAGACGTGAGCGCTCTGGCAGGCGCGTGACGGTAATCGGAGGGGATAATTCTAGGACAATCTCTTCAGGGGGCTCAGGTATGGCCTTCAAGGGAAGAAGAATGAGCGCACTATGCAAAACCACAGACAACCACAGCATCAATCCATTGGACTGACCCTTGACTTGGCCACGCACACGGCGAAAGCGATCGATAGTTTTGCCACGGGCATTCACTGATATCAAATCAATAAAATTTACTAGATCGGGGTTGCTGCATACGGTATTGTAGCTTAAGAATGATAATCATTATCAGATGAGCCAAGATCATGAACCAGTTATCCCTTCGCCTTTTCGCTAAGCTATCGGCTCTCTCATTTGCGTTGAGCATTGTTAGCCATGCGCAAGTCGGACGTGCTCAAGGCAGCGCTCAAGTGGTTGCCAGCTATAGCGTGCTTTGCGACTTAACCAAGCAGATCGCTGAGGACACCGTAGATTTGACCTGTCTTATTGAAGCAGGTCAAGATCCCCACACATACAGTGCCACCCCAGCAGATCGGCGGGCCGTTGAAGACGCTGATCTGGTTTTGTACGGTGGCTATGAGTTTGAGCCTGACATTATTCAAATGGTTGAGGCGACTGATAATGCCGCACCCAAAGTCGCTGTTTCAGAAGTCGCTGTGCCAGAGCCTCTGCTAGGCGGGCATCACGATCATGGTGATGAACACGGTGATGAACACGGCGATGAAGATCACGACGAGCACGACGATGAAGATCATGACGAGCACGGCGATGAAGATCATGACGAGCATGGCGATGAAGATCATGACGAGCACGGCGATGAAGATCATGACGAGCACGGCGATGAAGAAACGGAACCAGATCCCCACGTTTGGCACGATGCTGAAAATGGCGTCGCAATGGTGCAAGAGATTCAAGAGCAGCTCAGCGAAATCTCTCCAGAGAATGCCGCGCTATATGAAACCAATGCCACAGCCCTGATCGCTCAACTAGAACAACTCGATACCTGGATTCAAACTCAGGTGGACACTGTTCCTGTCTCGGGTCGCACGCTGATTAGCACCCACGACGCGCTAGGCTACTATGGCAACGCCTATGGGATTGAACTTGAGCCCGCGCTCGATAGCTTTAGCACTGAAGCAAGACCTTCAGCCGCTAACATTCGAGAACTTGTAGAAGTTGTTGAGGAAACAGGGGTAGCGAGTATTTTTGTGGAATCTACGAGCAATCCTGGCCTAATTGAAGCGGTTTCTAGAGAAACAGATATTGCTGTTTCAGAAGACCCTATCTATGCCGATAGCTTGGGAGAAGCGGATACGCCAGCTGCAACCTACCAAGGGATGCTAATGACGAATACCTGCACTATTGTCGATGGTTTGGGTGGTACCTGCGATCAGACATCAGCTCAGGCTATGGTCAAGTAGCCGCAGTTTGAAGTAGCCACAGTTTGAAGTGGTTACAGTGGGCTAACCAAGGTGATAGATCGTCTCATTGGCACCATGCTATGCAGCGTGGTGCCAAATGAGTTTGGCGATTGCTACCAATTAGCTCTATATGCAGCGAAGTTTTCACCGCTTGAATGCACTATTAGCGATAGGGGCGATGAAAGGGTTATGGATTGGCTGCTAGATCCCTTTAACTATGAGTTTATGCGGCAGGCGCTGACGGCAGGCGTGCCGATCGGCATTTTGTGTCCGATTGTAGGCACTTACCTGATTGTTCAGCGCATGGCCATGCTGGGTGATGTGGTGGCGCATGCGGTGTTGCCGGGGTTAGCGATCGCTAACTTCTTCAATGTTCCTTTGCTGACCGGCGCTTTTGTCTCTGGTATGTTTAGCACCTTTGTTACATCCTGGATTCGGGCACAATCCAAAGTCAAGGTCGATACGGCGATGGCGATTACCTTCTCTAGTTTTTTCTCCTTAGGCATTGCCCTGCTGACCGGATTACGTAGTCGATTGGATCTTGAAGAGCTGCTTTTTGGCGATATCCTCAGCATTACCCCAACGGATGTGTGGGAAATCGGGGTGCTTACCCTCTGTGTGTTAGTTGGCGTTAAGTTCTTTTACAAGGAGCTGTTGTTTTTTACCTTTGATCGGGTGGGCGCTGAAGCAGTTGGCCTGCCGGTGGGATTGATTAATTTTGGCCTAATGGCTGCAATTACGCTCACAATCGTTGCCAGTATCAAAGCGGTGGGGGTGATTTTGGTCGTGGCGCTGATGGTGAGTCCGGCAGCGGCTGCCTACTTACTCACCCGAGAACTGCACTGGATGATGGCAGTCGGCTCAGGGTTGGGCGTGCTTGCTTGCATGATTGGGATGTACATTAGCTACTATTTCAATACACCTTCTGGACCTGCGATCGTCCTTACCCTATTCAGCTGCTTTCTACTGGCTTTGTTGTTTAGTCCCAGTCAGGGAATTTTGACGCGCGGTGGCAAAGCCCCTTCCAAGGAAGATCGCAGACGATCCAAGGCTTAATCGCAGATCTAGATTTTGGCTTTTTTTGAGCTAGATTGTCTTCTCATTTCGTTTCACCCTGTTGCAACAGATCAAAAAACCACCTTACCGGGGAGGCCCCCATGATATCGACGGCACCAGCATCAACTGCCTTAAATGGCACAATAAATGGCACAGTCAAAACCTATCAATGGCAATGGCAGGACCAGCCTATTACCATCACCTACGAAACGGTCGGAACCGGTTCGCCTGTATTGTTACTGCCTGCTTTGAGTACGGTTTCTAACCGACATGAAATGGCGGCTTTGGCGGCTTGCTTAGCTCCTTATTATCAAGCAATTGCTATTGACTGGCCTGGATTTGGTGACTCCGATCGCCTCCGGCTAGACTATCAGCCCGCTTTCTACCAACAGTTTTTGCAAGATTTTGTCACCGCGCAGTTCAACGAACCCATCATGGCGGTCGCGGCGGGCCATGGTGCAGGTTATGCGACGGCCCTGCAAACTGTTTGGTCAAAGCTCGTATTGGTCGCACCGACTTGGCGGGGACCGTTGGCGGTCATGGGGGCTCCAGAAGGGATGCGTAGCGGCCTGAGAGAATTGGTGCGATCGCCCCTCATCGGCCAAGCCCTCTACAGCCTCAATACTCAACCTGCTTTTCTCAAGTGGATGTATCGCCGCCATGTCTTTGTCGACGAGGCGAAGCTCACCCCCGACTATATCGCCGAGCGTCATCGCAGCACCCAGCAGCCCGGCGGACGCTATGCCCCTGCTGCGTTTGTCACTGGTGGGCTCGACCCCGTACAAACCAGAGCCGAGTTTTTAGCGCTGGTAGAACGGCAATCGATACCCGTTATGGTGATGGTTGCTGAACAGGCACCGCCCTCTTCTAAGGCTGAAATGGAGGCGATGGCTGCCCTCCCGAATGTGCAAACATCCCGACAACCCGGGACGCTGGGCATGGCCGAAGAATATGGAGAAGCGATCGCAGCGGCGATGCTGCCGTTTTTGCAAGCTGCCAACGGTTAGCGCCATGAATGCTGTATTTACATGAGCACGGTCTACCGCATCAGCAAGTCGGCAAACTAGGTGATTCAGTGGGTGGAATCCTAAAGCCTGAGATCATTGCAGTCCACGGATTACTCTGAATCCATCCTCTAGAAATGCCCCTTTCCCACGCAGCATTGATAACAGAAAAGTATTCCGCCGCACTGATGGGTGAAACCTGGGTCAACAGATAATCTCTAAATAAAATTGTTGTTCGCTCAGTACAATCAGAGACTAGCTTTGTTCGAGAGAATTTAGCGAGCTTCTTCCCGACGTGCTCATACTTCTCTAGCGTCTTAGCAGCAACTAATTTTGCCTTAGCTTCCGCAAACTCCGTCAGTAGTGTCTGACCAGTCATTGGTCTGACACCTTGTACCAGTTCCCCTTTGTACTTTGCAAGGGTCGGGTCAAACTGCCCGGTCGCCATGTCAATTTCAATCTGCCGAGCTCTCATTTCAGCGGCAGCCTTACCAATTACATCTGCCTGTAGCTTCGGACTAAACTGATAGCGCTTACCGCGCCAAGACCATCGGAGCGAAAGCAGCTGATTCCGCTCAAAAACGACTACAGACCCTGCTTTAGCCTTCGACTTAGCAGCCATAAATTTTGCACCAATTTTGCACCAATCTTTATCGAATCTGATGCTATATTATCGAATCTGATGCAAATATTCCGCCTCAAAGCAAACTAAACGAATGGCTGAACGTCAGTTGTATTAGGGATTTTGGGGAATGGACGTACGCCGACTCGAACGGCGGACCTCATCGATGTCAACGATGCGCTCTAACCAACTGAGCTATACGTCCCTATCACTCATAAGAGTGAGCAATAAATGTACCATAGCGGTTTGTCCCAGCGCAATACTAGATTTTAGCCAACTGAGTTAGGGCTCAAAGTTACTAGAATATGGCGGTATGGCGACTGTATCTTAGACCCTTATGTACTGGCAAGAAGTTTCTGGCAACTGGTTTTTGGTTCCTGAACATCCTCGGGCGATTGTGCACTTCCTGGGCGGTGCTTTTGTGGCCGCTGCACCTCATCTTACCTACCGCTGGCTGTTAGAGTCGCTGTACCAAGCAGGGTATGCCGTGATTGCGACGCCTTTTGTGAATACGTTTGACCATGGCGCGATCGCACAAGAAGTACTCATTACCTTTGAGCAGGGCTTAGCCTACCTCAGCAAAAAACGTCCTGAACTACGGGCGCTACCGATCTATGGCATGGGCCACAGTATGGGTTGCAAGGTTCACCTACTCATTGGCAGCTTGCTGAATACCCAGCAACCTATTGAGCGCAACGGTAACATTTTTATTTCTTTTAATAATTTTCCAGCCCGAAAATCCATTCCATTGCTCGATCAGGCCATTGCACAAGCCAGGCAATTTGCTCCAGATTTGCAATTGGATCGCCGTTTAGAATTTACGCCTAGCCCTGCGGAAACGCTTGCCCTCATTGAGGCGCAGTATGAGACACCGTATAACCTACTCGTCAAATTTCGCAATGACACGATTGATCAAACTCGGCCTTTGAGTGATGTTCTCGTGCATCGTTTCCCAAAAACAACCTCTGTCAGAATTATTAAAGGGACCCATACAACCCCCATTGCTCAAGATGTTCAATGGGAAGCCAGTGGCTCTTTTAGCCCCTTTGATGCCATTGGTCAGTTCGTTAAGCAAGAGTTTTATCGAGATATCAAGGTTCTAAAAGAAGAAGTCCTGTACTGGTTAGAAGGTGAATAGGCTATTGGGCTAAAGAAGAGGTTGTTGCTGCGATCGCTTGTGATCGCGGGATTTTCATTACAAAGCAGGTTCCTTCTCCGGGAGCAGATACACATTCAATTTCACCACGGTGCTTATCAACAACAATCTGATGGCTGATAGAGAGCCCGAGGCCTGTTCCCTTGCCAACAGATTTAGTGGTGAAAAAGGGATCAAATAGCCGCGTGCGAATGTGCTCTGGAATACCAGGGCCATTGTCTGAGATCTTGATAATGGCGTATTGGTCTGAGCTGAGCTCGGTACTGATATTAACAACCGGTAAAAATGACTCAGCCTCTGGCTTGTCGAGTGTTTTAACATGCTCTTCAAGGGCATCTATAGCGTTTGCCAAAATATTCATAAAAACCTGGTTGAGCTGGCTAGGGAAGCACTCTATCTCACCTATTTCACTGTAGTTTTTTACCACTTCTACAGGGTGAGCGCCGGCTACTCCGCGTAGTTTATGTTGCAAAATGAGCAGGGTACTGTCGATGCCCTCATGAAGATTTACCGATTTGATATCGGCTTCATCTAATCGGGAGAAGTTTCGGAGTGAAAGTACAATTTGTCGAATCCGATCGGCCCCAAGTTTTAGAGACTCTAATAGCTTGTAGGTGTCTTTTTTAAGGAAGGGAAGATCCACCTCCGCCAAGTGCTCTTGTAGTGCTTCGTCGGGCTGAGGATAACATTGTTGATAATGATCTACCAGCTCTATTAACTCTTGGAAGTAGTCTTGTGCGGGGCGTAAATTCCCATAAATGAAATTCACAGGATTATTGATTTCATGGGCAATTCCAGCAACCATTTGCCCTAGAGAGGACATTTTTTCACTTTGCACTAAGTGCACTTGGGCTTGCTTAAGATTTTCTACGGCTTCGCTCAGCTCGGCGGTCCGTGTTTGTACCCGCTGCTCCAGTTCTCCGGTGAGTTGTTGTAGCTCAGCTTCTGTTTTCGCTTGTTCAGCTATTTTTTGATTCAATAGCTGATTTTTTTCCTCTAGCTGCCGGTTCATTTGGTGTAACCGGAGCTGCATCCCGACACGGGCTACGACTTCTTCTTGTTGAAAAGGTTTTGTAATGTAGTCTACCGCGCCTAGATTGAGGCCTTTTACCTTGTCGACGGTATCTGAAAGCGCCGTCATAAAAATAATCGGAATCTCAGCGGTCAGTTGACTGGACTTTAACCGTTGACAGGTTTCAAAGCCATTAATGCCTGGCATCATGACGTCTAGCAAAATTAGATCAGGTTTTGCATACTCCGCCTGCTCAATCGCAGTTTCTCCGTCGGTGGCGAATAGAATGACCCAGCCCTGATCTTGAATAGATTCTGAAAGGACCACCAAATTGGTTGGGGTGTCATCTACCAACAATATCCGAACTGGCTCAGGCGGAGCATTTATCATGGCTGTGAAAGGGTAAATGACTTGATAAATTCTCGAATTTTTTTGGTTTGGAACTTACCAATAAGGGCTCTAAGCTCTGTATTAAAGCTCTGGAGTTCCGCATTTTCTGCCTCAATGCGATCTAGAATTCCCCCTAAACTGTTGAGATCTCCCATCATTGAGAGGTGATAGAGGTTCTCTAAAATTTCCTGGCTAGGGGGCGTTATAGGAGTAACCAACTCACTTTTTTCAACATTATTAGGGGGCGTTGTACCTTTTTCTGGGTCAGTTTTAGGCTGACTTGTGCTAGAGGTCTGAGGTGATTGATAGATCCAATCTATCTGGAGACTTTTTTGCAAGATGTCAAATAGTTGGTCTGCTTCCAGAGGCTTTGGTAAAAAGAAATTAGCCCCCGCTTCTAGGCTTTGAGCGCGATCGCGCTCAAAAACATGGGTACTTGCAACAACACTGGTGACATCAGCCGTTTTAGGATCTTCGCGGAGCTGTTTTACCACGGTGAGCCCATCCATTGCGGCCATTTCAAGCTCAGTGATCACCACGTCAGGTTGATGCTTCCTGGCTAGGTTTAGGCCAGCCGCACCGTCCTTGGCTTCTAAAACATTGAATCCGACGGACTTTAACAGCTCAGCGATCGCTTGGCGACTATCACAATCATTATCAATGGTTAAAATTGTCGGTGGCTGGGCGGTCGGCTGGGCGGTGGAAACCGTGTCTATT
>JAHQVZ010000132.1 GCA_019634055.1 Leptolyngbyaceae cyanobacterium MAG.088 | reverse complement strand
GCTTTCAACTTATTATGACAAGTAGAAGGTGTCCAGGTTGTTTTGTCAACTTGCTTGATATCTCCGTTTTAAAGCCGCAGGGTGCTTTTATGGTTTATCAACCCGTGCAACTTTCTTCGGAACAGATTGCTCAGTTTCGGGATGAGGGATTCCTAATACTGGAAAATTTCTTGCCGCCTGATTTTGTTGGGCAGCTTGTGAGCCGTTTAAGTCCCCTGTTTCATGGAGAATTCGAGACAGGTATTTACCCGGATGAGTGGTACTGGCGTCCAGGGTTGAGCTTGCCCGATGTGACGCGAGAGATGTGTAATGCATGGAAATGCGATCGCACCATTGCGAGTCTTGTTCTCTCCTCTGAAATTGGTCGTTTGACCGCCACTTTGGCTGGCTGGGAAGGAGCCCGCATTGGCCAAGATAGCATGTGGATGAAGCCTCCCCAGGCAAAACCTGTGGCCTTGCATCAAGATGGTGCTTACATCGATTATTTAGAGCCAGCGGCCATGATGACCTGCTGGATTGCCTTGGACGATGCCACCCCTGCTGACGGTACTCTGGTCTATGTTAAAGGGTCTCACAAATGGCCTTTGGTGGATGTGGAGGGGGAGTTTCATGCCCCTACTAAGGACTATCGCTGGGCTATGTTGCAGGCGGCTGAGAATGCAGGGGTAGAAGAGCCAGAACTGGTATTTGTTGAAGTGCCTGCCGGTGGCTGTGCTTTTCACCATGGGCGGACGTGGCATGGGCTATGTCAGACCACGCGCAGAGAGGGTACGTTTCATAGTATTGGGCTGCATACGATTCCATCAAATGCGCGGTTCCATCCGGTGAATGAACCTGGATATATTTATGGGCGTTATAAGCGGGTGGGGGATACCCATATGGATGAGAGTTTTTTCCCGGTGCTCTGGCAAGAGGATGGCTATCGTAGTCCTCATTTAGCTGATTATTGTCAGGATCCGTTAGGTGAAGTGGCGGCTGTTGTTGTCTAGTGCTGAATAAATGGTGATAGGGGTTGCTCAGGCTTACCTCCCTGAAACCCTCCTGTTCGTGGGGGCCTAACTCCCCCACCCCACCAGAATTTCACTGATGGAAAACTTACTTTTACTTCTTAAACCCTTATGACAATTGAAACCCCAACCGATCAACCACCCAATACCCCATTCAACGGTCTCGGCGAAGACTTTGATCCCCAGTGGCTGCTCACACCAGAACAGCAAACATTACAGGCCAAGCTGATTGATCTGTGTGCCACTGTGTTGCGACCAAATGCGATCGCATCTGACCGCGAACTAATTTACCCCCGCGAAAATTTTAAGGCACTCGCCTCCATCGGCTTACTCGGTCTCTTTGTTCCTAAAGAATGGGGCGGTTTGGGGGAGAATCATACCTGTGCTGCGATGGTGGTAGAAACCATAGCCCGCTACGGCTGCCCTAGTACGGCCATGTGTTACACCATGCATTTGGGAGCTGTGGCAGCTGCTTTATTTCGGTGTCATGAAAACCCTGAGCTGCAGTCGTTGCTAAAGCGATTAGATCAAGAAGTTTTGATCGGCACCCTCTCCTATTCTGATCCAGAAACAGGTTCCCACTTCTGGTATCCGGTTTCATCCAACGCCAAGCCCACTGATGATGGCTGGCAGGTATTTAAGCGAGCTTCCTGGACCACCTCGGCAGGCTTTGCTGATTGGTATATTGTGCAAACCACCAGCCCCGAGTTTGCTGGAGATTATTCCGATCTATCTTGTTTCCTGATTTACGGAAATGAGGTGCAGGCTGAGCCCCATAAGTGGGACGCTTTGGGCTTACGGGGGAATCAATCAGGCACTCTTCTGGTGGATGGGGTGACTATTCCCGCTCAGCGAATGGTGGGTCCGGCGGGAGATGGTGTCTCTTCCAATGACGAGATTGTTGATCCATTTTTCTTGCTGTGCTCCTCAGCTTGCTGGAACGGTATTGCCATGGGAGCCATTGACATTGCCAAAAAGCACGTTACCCGTAAAAAGCATGTGGATGTAGGTATGCGGGTGGCCGACTATCCCACCATTCAAGATTATTTTGGCGAGGCCATTATCGACACGGATGCCTGCCGGATGTTCTCGTTTTCCATGGGGCAGTTAATGGACCAGCTGACCAATGGTTGTGACTGGTCACTCCATCAGGATATTTCAGCCCTGCCTCGGTCTGCTTATCTTCACTGGTACTGGCAGATCAAGTTCTCAGCGGCTAAGAATGTGGCCCATGTGTGTGACAAAATGCTCCATGCCTGTGGGGGCTCCGGCTTTAAGAAGGATATGGAAATCGAACGTTATCTGCGGGATGGTAAGGCGGGCTGGGTGATGGGTCCCACTAACGAGATTTTGCGACAGTTTGTGGGCAAATCAGCGCTGCTTGGGTTTGATAGCCTGGATTACTGGAATCAGTCCGTTAATGAACGGATGTTGCATAACGAAATCAAGAAAATGGATGCGGACAAGAAACGTCAGCTAGCGGAGAGTCTGCTGGCGGAGTTAGAAGAGGCTGATGCAGAGAAGGTACCAGCCATGGCTGCAGTTAGCAGTTAAAGCCAAACTTTTAGGAAATTATTACCTTTGTTTGGCGATAAGGGGTTCCCCTAAAGCCTTCCAGGCATGGCTAAAGTCTAAGGTAAGGGGAACTGTGAGGGAGGGGAAACATCTGGCACTAGCAACCGAAGCCCACTAAGGCACCTCCCTTTTTAAAGGTTACGGTGTATACATACGTCAGAGAGAATGGCTAAACCTCTTAAATTTCAATGGTTTCAGACTTGTCTAACCAGGGTTCCCCTTAGTAAGGGGAACCGTCAGGGAGGGGTGTGGACAACTTGCGCTAATGACCGAAGATCCCTCCGTTGGTTCCCTTTGGAAAAGGGGAACCGTTGCCATCATGCTCAATGTCAATAATCTTCCAGTTATTTATCAACGGTAGTCTTCTATAAGGAGAGAAAGTTCTAAGACACACCTTTTAGGTCAAAAAATATTCTGTTCTAATCTCCATTCTCTATCCCCCATTAGGAGCATCACCCCATGACCCTTGCCCAGGAAAGAACGGTTACAGCGGTAACTGTCACTCATCCATTAGAACCCTTGACCCCTGATGAAATCACCGCTGCGGTGACCATTGTCCGTCAGGAAAAGTCCTTGGGAGCGAGTTTTCGCTTTGGAACGGTCACGCTCAATGAGCCAACCAAGGAGACCGTTCTAGCCTTTAAGCCAGGGGATGCCATTGAACGGGAAGCGTTTTTGATCTTGTTGGATAATGCTACGGCAAAAACCTATGAAGCGGTTGTTTCTCTGGGCAGTGGTCGGGTGAAATCCTGGGAGTATATTCCTGGGGTGCAACCGTCGATTATGTTGGATGAATTTGTGGAGTGCGAGGCGGCGGTTAAGGCCAGTGAGGAGTTTCGGGCTGCGATCGCAAAGCGCGGCATTACCGATCCAGACCTGGTGATGGTAGACCCCTGGTCCGCTGGTAACTATGGCATCGCTGACGAAGAGGGCGTGCGACTTTCTAGAGCCCTATGCTGGGTGAAAGCCAACCCCACCGATAATGGCTATGCCCGTCCCATTGAGGGCGTAATCCCGGTGGTGGACCTCAACAAAATGGAAGTGATCCGGGTGGAGGATTATGGCGTAGTCCCCTTACCGCCCGAGGATGGCAACTATACCACCGAGTACGTCAAAGAGTATCGACAGGATCTAAAGCCTCTAGAGATTGTTCAGCCAGAAGGCCCCAGCTTTAGCGTCGAAGGTCATGAAATCTCCTGGCAAAAGTGGAAAATTCGTGTGGGCTTCACCCCACGAGAAGGCTTAGTCCTCTACACCGTCACCTACACAGACCAGGGAGAAGAACGCCCCATTTTCTATCGAGCGTCCCTGGCGGAAATGACCGTGCCTTACGGCGATCCAAAGCCTTATTCCTATCGCAAAAATGCCTTTGATGTGGGGGAATATGGCATTGGGTCTCTAGCCAATTCTCTGAAGCTAGGCTGCGATTGCCTGGGCGAAATTTACTACTTTGACGCTTTTATTACCGACTCCCGTGGAGGTGTTGCCCAGATTGAAAACGCCGTCTGTCTCCATGAAGAAGACTTTGGCATTCTCTGGAAGCACATGGACTGGCGCACAGAACATACTGAGGTGAGACGGTCTCGTCGCCTGGTGATTTCATTTATCGCCACTGTGGGCAATTACGAATATGGTTTCTACTGGTACTTTTATCAGGACGGCACCATCCAGTACGAAGTGAAACTGACGGGCATGGTGAGTACGGCGGCGGTGATGCCCGGTGAAGTTCCCAAATATGGCACCCTGATTGCCCCGCAGCTGAATGCACCCATCCACCAACATATTTTTAATGTGCGCATGGATATGTGTGTGGATGGGGCAAATAATTCTGTCTATGAAGTGGATATTGTGCCTGAGGAAGACGACCATAATCCCTATGGCAATGCCTTTTATGCGAAGTCCACATTGCTGCCTAGCGAACAAGCTGCGCAACGAACCATTGACCCAATGAAGGGTCGCTATTGGAAAATAGTAAACCCGTCTAAGACAAATGCCATGGGCTATCCCACCGCCTATAAGCTAATGCCGGGAGAAAATACACTACCCCTGGCTCGACCTGACGCCAGCGTAATTAATCGGGCCACCTACATGACCAAACATCTGTGGGTGACGCCCTACAGTACCGATGAGAAATATCCGGCGGGCAACTATCCCAATCAACATCCCGGTGGAGTGGGTCTGCCTGAATGGACTCAAGCGGATCGTTCCGTTGAAGATACCGATGTGGTGGTGTGGTACACCTTTGCCCACAGTCACTCTCCCCGCGCAGAAGATTGGCCCGTGATGCCAGTGGGCACCATTGGCTTTATGCTGAAGCCGCTGAATTTCTTTGATGAGAATCCGGCAAACGATGTGCCACCGTCGCCGAAGAACCATGGTAGTAAGCATGCGTGTTGTGGGTAGGCAAGAAGCGCTAACGGTCGAGACCCACCCCGCCTACGGCACCTCTCCCGAGAGGGGATGAACGCAGAATCTATTTCCTTGAAAGAAGCCTTTCCCAGGTCGATGCAGTTCGTAATTATGTTAGTCGAAACTTTCTCCCCTCCTGGGAGGGGCAACGGGGTGGGTTGACCGCTAGCGCTAATAGTCGAGCCCCCTCCGCCTACGCCACATTCCCTTCTATTACGCTTTAGCGCATGCCCAGAGGGCTATAGGGGAGGAAGGTGTTAGACACATATTCTTATGATAAAAATTTCATCTCCATGGCATGCTCTATTGTTCTATCTTCTCCAACATATAAAGATATTCCAGCCCCTTTGGGCCAAATTGTCGCCGAATACCGCATTGATCCAGGCACTGCCATCTCCTACCCTGTTACCCAGGGTCAGTACATCCAAATCATCGATGTCTCCGGGGCTCAATGCTCTGACTTCTTGGCCTTTAATGCCAACGACTATACCCAGGAGATCGACAGCACCGTCACCCGCACCCTGAACGGAGTCACCAATCCTCAAGCGGGTCTCCACAGCAAATATTTCGCCCAATCTATGCAGCCCCTGGTGGAAGTCATCCAGGATACTTGCGGGCGTCACGATAGTTTTTTTCTGGCCTGTACACGGCGCTATTACGAAGATGCGGGCTATCCAGGACACCCTAGCTGTAGCGACAATTTTAACCAGGTGCTGGCGGAGTATGGTCTGGCGGCAAGACCAGGGTGGCCCGCCATTAACTTTTTCTATAACACTCAGGTGGACTGCCACGGCACTATTCTCTCCGAGGAATCCTGGTCTCGGCCTGGGGACTATGTGCTGCTCCAAGCGCACCAGGATTTATTGTGTGCCAGCTCTGCCTGTCCTGACGACATTGATCCGGCCAATGGCTGGCAGCCCACATCGATTCATGTGCGCATTTATGAAGCAAATCAGGCCACTAACAAAGTTTTTGCCCGTGCTATGGGTCAAAGAGTGGCGGCAGATTTTCCGTTGCGCCTCACCCAGGACAGTGCGTTTACCCCTTGTATTCGTAAGCTGACGGATGATTTAGTTGACTATAACGGTTTCTGGGTGCCCAACAGTTTTGCTTACCAGGGAGACCAGGCAGAATATTGGGCCTTGCGCCAACGCTCAGCCCTGATGGACCTCTCTGCGTTGAGAAAGTTTGAGGTGACTGGCCCTAATGCCTTTGCACTGCTGCAGTATGCCTTTTCTCGTAACCTGGAGAAACTCACACCGGGACGGTCTGGCTATGGTTGTTTGCTTAATCCCCATGGCGGCATTGTGGATGATGGCATTGTTTTTTGCTTTAGTCTCACCCACTATCGCTATGTGGGCAATTGCGACACCGATGGCGATTGGCTACAGCGCATTGCCCAGCGTCAGGGCTGGACTGTGGAGATAGAGGCAGTGAGCGATCGCATCCACAATTTAGCCCTGCAAGGCCCCAATTCCCGCGATATTCTCAGGCCCTTAATCACCTTTGCCGATCCGACCATTACCCTGGATAGCCTGGGGTATTTTCGGTTTGCAGTGGCTAATGTGCGAGATATTCCCGTACTCCTTTCCCGCACTGGTTATACCGGCGAGCTGGGCTATGAAATGTTTGTTCATCCTGAGCACGGGGCCAACTTATGGAATCCGCTGATGCAGGCGGGCCAGCCCGCTGGTCTGTTACCGTTGGGGATGAAGGCCCTGGATCGAGCCAGAATTGAAGCGGGGTTGCTGGCCTCAGGCTATGAATTTGACGATTTAACCTCTCCCTATCAATCTGGGATTGGCTGGACTGTTTCTATGAAGAAACCAGACCTGATGGGCAAGGCAGCCTTAGAAAAGATTCGTCAGCATCCCCCCAGGGTGGCGGTGGGTTTGGTGTTAGAGAGTAATGAAATGGCAGCCTATGGCCAAAACATCTATGCCCATGGTGAGCGATGGCGGATTGGGCAAATTACCAGTGCTACATTTTCACCTGTTTTGAATCGGAGTATTGCCATGGCCCAGGTTGTTCCTGACTATGCTCAGACGGGTACCGTTGTGGATGTGGGCCTTTTAGATGGCATAAAGCGTCGAGTGACGGCCACTGTGGGACCGCTGGCCGCCTTTGACCCCACTAAAAGCCGAGTGCGAGTTTGAGGTAACTGCTATGAATAACGCGCTTTGGGATATGGCGGGGGTCGATGGGTTGGCCGTAGCCAAGTATCTATTTGGAGAAGAGGTGGGATATTTAGCTCCATTTCAGTCTATGGAGACAAGTCTAGGGGGGCAAGACTGTTCGGTATTGAGGTTGTGCGATCGCAACTTTCGCATTTCTTACCCAGGCTCTCTCCAGGCATTTATAGAACCACTCCAGGCCAATATATGGCTCAAACAATTTGATTGGCTAACGAGTATGGTGTTGCCAGATCATCTTTTCTCGACAATAATTTCCCACGCCACGGTCAGACCCCCTCACCGGCTAAAGACTATCCCCAACCACCAGGCCGTTCCGGCACAATTACAAGGTATTGCCATTTTATTGTGGCGACATCCGCACCAGAGACAATCCTCATTGGAGCTCCATATCGCCCAAAAAGATCTCAAGATTCTCGAAAAAGTTATAGCAACGGATATTACGGAGGCAGTTCAGTAATACTGAATACAGTCCTATACAGATTTGCGTTGCATACTCTTGATATAACAAGTCGATCTAAGTTAGACCCGTTAGTCAATTTAGTTTATTCAGCCAGTACGAACAATCGGATATAGGTTACTGACCTGTATGGGTCAGAAATTTGTTGAAAATCTCTTCTGTCAGTTATTGAGGGAAGTGATTTAGCTGTTTCGATTTTTCTGTTGACTGAGTGCTTGTGTTAATGATGCAACATTCGTATATCTAGTCATCGGAGCCCGTATGTCTCCTGAATCGCAAGAATTTCTCGCAACGTTTGTATCGGAGTCCTATTACTACTGGGCTTCGGTTTTTATGATCCTTATCCACGCAGGCTTTTTAGCCTACGAAGGGGGTGCCTCGCGTTCTAAGAACGTCCTGGCCACTATGGTCAAGAACCTGCTCACCTTATCTATCGTCGGTCTTACCTTCTTCTTCTTTGGTTGGTGGGTATACAACGCTTTCCCACTGTTCCCATTGACTGGCGGCATTGTTGGTCCCTGGACCAGTGCAGCGTCTGAAGGGATTGTTGGTGAGGTGTTGGGCTTGGTGCAGGCCTCCTATCCCTGGTCACCAGCCATGGGCCCCAACATTGCCGATAATCTTACCGGTGTTTTCTGGTTTGCCTTCGCACTGTTTTCCATGACCACTGCATCTATTCTTTCGGGTGCAGTGATTGAGCGCATCAAAGTAGGTGCCTATGCCATTCTGGCCGTGGTCCTAGGATCATTTACCTGGGTCGTTGCAGCAGCTTGGGGTTGGCATCCCTACGGTTGGTTCTTAACTAACTTTGGCTACCATGACTTCGGTTGTTCTGCGGTCCTGCACGGTGTTTCGGGTTTCTTTGCTCTAGGTGTTTTAATTAATTTGGGTCCCCGTATTGGCAAGTTTGACGCCGACGGTAAACCCAGAACCATCATGCCCCACAACTTACCTCTGACAATGGTAGGTTTAATGCTGATTTTTGTAGGCTTCTATGCATTTCTAGCCGCCTGCGTCATCTTTGTTCCGGGGCAAACCGGAGAGATTACCATTTATGGCACTCCCATGACTCTGGCCTCTGTTGGTGTAAATACCACATTGGCTTTATGTTCAGGGATTGTAGGTGCTTACATTGGTTCTAAGGCCGATCCATTCTTTACCATTTCAGGTGGTCTAGCGGGGATTATCTCCGTGGGTGCGGGGTTAGACCTGTACAGTCCCCCCATGATTATTTTGATTGCCTTTATTGGCGCTTACACCATGCCCTTTGTTGG
>JAHQVZ010000019.1 GCA_019634055.1 Leptolyngbyaceae cyanobacterium MAG.088 | reverse complement strand
GATGAGGTGGGGTTATTGGCTCAGGTAGGAACTCAGTTGGGGATAGCGTTGCAGCAAGCAGAACTGCTGAAAAAAACCCAGCAACAGACGGTAAAGCTAAACCAGACGTTACAAGCATTGAAACGGACCCAGGCTCGTCTGGTTCAAGGTGAGAAGATGGCTGGATTAGGACAGCTCTCAGCCGGTATTGCCCATGAAATTAATAATCCTGTTGGGTTTATTTCTAGCAATCTGGAACCGATGCAAGAATATGTTTCTGGAATTTTGGAGCTATTGCAGCTTTACCAACACCAGTACCCAGAACCGGAACAGTTGATTCAGGAGAAAATAGATGATATTGAGCTTGCCTTTATCTTAGAAGATTTACCTAAGATTATGGCATCCATGAAAATGGGAACTAGTCGCATTGTCGATATTGTTAAGAGCATGCAGAACTTTTCCCGGTTAGATGAAGCGGCGATTAAAAATGTGAATATTCATGAGGGGATTGACAGTGCACTACTGATCTTAAAGCATCGTTTAAAGGCTAATAAACAACGCCCCACCATCAATATTGTGAAATCCTATGGGGAGTTGCCCTTTATTCAGTGTTATGCCAGTCACCTTAATCAGGTGTTTATGAATATCTTGGTCAATGCGATGGACGCCGTGGATGGCGATATCGTGTCAGATAGAGAGAATCCAGAGATTTATATATCTACCCATTGGCAAGAGATTCAGAAATCTCTCTTAATACAGATTTCTGATAATGGCCCTGGTATTCCCGAAGGGATTTTAGCGAATATTTTTAACCCGTTTTTTACGACAAAACCTGTAGGTAAAGGCACCGGGTTAGGGTTGTCGATTAGCTATCAAATTGTGACGGAGATGCATGGTGGTAAGTTGTCCTGTCGATCTACTCTGGGGCAAGGAACTACATTTTATATTGAGATTCCATTGACGATTGCAGAACCCATCCAGGTTACAGGGCCTGGTGATGTTTAGGTGAAGAAAGATTTGCGTACAGTTTTTTTAGTTCTACTGCCCAGAAACTAATGGTGCCAAGTAGGAGTGCGATCGCAACCTCCCCACCACTCAATGCCACCGTTGAGAAAAACGTTTGACAGGCGGGCACATAAATAACCAGTAGCTGCAAACAAAACGTTACTACAACGGCCCCCAATAGCTTTTTGTTGGACAGTAGGCCAATGCTAAACAACGATTCTGATGACGACCGCACAGCTTCGGATAGGGCAATTCGAGAAAAGGCCAGGGTGGTAAACGCCATGGTCTGCCAGGCCGGGTTGTTAGCACTCCAGTAGTGATGGGCAACTAAAATTAAAACAAGTCCCAAAAGTAACCCGATCCATAGAATATCGGTGCCCATCCCCCGACTAAACACACTCTCCTTAGGACGGTGGGGAGGACGATTCATGACTCGCCGCTCAGCTGGTTCAAAGCTCAATGCCAGGGCCAACAGTCCATCTGCAATTAAGTTGATCCATAAAATTTGGATGGGCACCAGGGGAATAGGCATACCTAAAAACGGCGCTAGAAATAACAGCCACAGCTGACCCACGTTCCCTGCCAGGGTATATTTTATAAACTTGCGAATGTTGTCATAGATGACTCGCCCCTCTCGTACCGCAGCGACGATCGATGCAAAATTGTCGTCTTGCAGTACAATATCTGCCGCTTCTTTAGCAACGTCGGTCCCGGTGATGCCCATGGCCACACCAATATCTGCCTGTTTTAGGGCTGGGGCATCGTTGACGCCATCTCCCGTCATCGCCACAATGTGACCACGGTGTTGCAATGCCCGCACAATTTTTAGTTTGTCTTCTGGGGTGACTCGGGCATAAACGCCAGTCTCACTAACAGCCGCCTCTAGCTCGTTGACTGGCATTTTGCTAAGGTCTTTGCCAGTTAGCAATGGGTTGCTACTAATGCCGAGATTTTGAGCAATGTGTTGGGCCGTGAGAGGATGGTCGCCCGTAATCATAACCACTTGAATGCCAGCGGTTTGACAGAGACTAATGGCTTCTTGGACTTCGGGCCGGGCTGGGTCCATCAGGCCCATCATGCCAAGAAATACAAGTTGGTTCTCTAGTTGGTCCGGTGGCGTTGACAGCGGTCGAAAGGCTAGGGCCAATACTCGTAACCCCTGGTTTGCCAGGCGATCATGGGCGGTGAAAATGCGCTGACGGAGTTCGTCATTAAGCACCTGTACCTGATTATCGATCCAAACTCGATCGATGGTGGGCATCAGGCTGAGCAGAGCTCCCTTGCTAAAGATAACGCTGTTATTATTGATCGGAACCGACTGTTGCCAAAGCTGTTGTAGCGTTGTTGGCAGAGGCTGAGCGCACCGATGGTAGGTGGTCATGCGTTTGCGGGTAGAGTCAAAGGGGACTTCGTCAATGCGGGGCCATAGCTGATCGAGCTTGCGTTTGGGCAATCCTAGTTGGGCCGCTACCGTTACTAAAGCTGTTTCTGTGGGGTCGCCAATGGCCTGGTTGTGATCTAATGAAGCATCGTTACAAAGGGCCCCACTCAGCAGTAATAGGCTGAGGGATTGATTGCCCACAGCCATATCCTCAGCGATCTTTACCTGCTGTCCGGCAATGTCTAACACGGTTACCGCCATGCGGTTTTCGGTCAGGGTGCCGGTTTTATCTGAACAAATTGTGGTGACTGAACCGAGGGTTTCGACTGCGGGTAGATGGCGAATGAGGGCATGCCGTTTGAGCATGCGTTCTGCCCCCAGGGCCAGGGCAATAGTGACCACGGCTGGTAGCCCCTCGGGCACAGCGGCAACGGCAACACTGACGGCGGTGATCAGCATTTGACGCAGGGGTTCTCCCTGGATTAAACCCATGGTGGCAATCACCAGGGAAATGGCAACAGCTCCTACCCCCAAGACGTTACCCAGCTGGGCAAGTCGTTTTTGTAAGGGCGTGGCATCCGTTTCGACCGATTGCAACATGCGGGCAATGTGGCCAATTTCGGTGCCCATCCCCGTTTCCGTTACCAAAAAGGTGCCTCGACCACGGGTGATGGTGGTACTGTGGTAAACCATATTGCACCGATCGCCCAGGGATTGTTCTTCGTTAAATACGGTTGCGGCTTGTTTATCGATTGGGGCAGACTCGCCAGTCAGGGCAGATTCTTGTACCTGCAGGTTAACGGTTTCGATTAAGCGACCATCGGCGGGAACAATGTTGCCAGCTTCTAGCATTACTAGATCGCCCCGCACCAATGATTCCATTGAGCATTCTTGAATATTTCCCTGACGTTTTACCCGTACCGTAGGGACGGCTAATTTTTTTAAGGCCGCCATGGCCCGCTCGGCTTTACGTTCCTGGCGAAAGCCCAGAACGGCATTAAAAATGACAATGGCAAGGATTGCGATCGCATCGCGCAGGTCCCCCACTATCAACGAAATAATCGCTGCCACCAGCAGCATGACCACCAATGGCTCACTGATTTGGGCCCATAGCACTTGCCAGGAAGAGTTACCCGGCGCAGCCATTAACTCATTGGGGCCATCTTTCAACAGACGCTGTTGCGCTGTTTCAGTCGTTAATCCGTTACTTAAATGGCTATTCACCTGCCGTGCAACTGCATCGGCGTCTAGTTGATACCAGTGACTCACAATGGAACTTTTAGAGGGTGGGGGAGTGGGCGTGGAGAGTATTGATGCCTGATCTCCATTTGCCAGGTTACTAGTGTAGCGCCACTGTCTAGGGTGGGTTTATTCTTATTGTATTTGTTTGTATCTGTCGGGTGAGTTAAGACCATAGATATTTCTAAAAGCCTTATATAGCAATAGCTAGTGTGATTTCAAAATGACTTTAACGCCTGAGAATATTTGTTGTCGATAGAGAATAAAAAACTTCAGCGAGCATCCTGGCTTCACTGAAGTTTTTTGTGTTGTTTTAACTATCTACATAGGGGGGCGTTTCGTCAGTTCTAAACCCTGTCAATACGAAACACAATGCAGGCAATGGGGCTTGCTTAATTTTGGTAAAGCAGAATGGACTGTTCTGGCTCAACTACAACGACAGCTGGCGCTGTGACATTACCGACAATGACACCTGCAGCGGCACCGCCCAAAATCTCTAGAAAGTCTGGATCACCTAAAATTTCACCGATGATAAGACCACCTGCAGCACCAATGGCCGCATCTTCAATAATATCGTCGACGTCGGTTTGGCGGGGGTCTTTTTGGTCGGTGAGAGTTTCAGAGACGGCATCGAGATCAAAAATCCGGTCTCCTACTTCTGCAGAATCTGCCACATACTGTAGACCACCATCTACGGGCTCAAACTGTCCTCGAATAATGCTGCCCTCTGGGAAGAAACGATCACCAACAGCGGTGCGATTTTCTAATACCAGGTTGTACTCATGGACGGCATTTTTGTCTAAATAAAGCGTTTCGTCATTACGGGTAACGGTACTTAGGGGTGATGTGGCCTGGGCGACAACAACCGGTTCAGTTTGCCCCACAACGGTTTCTTGCGCCAGGACAGGACTAACAATGGCACCGAGAGAAATGATCGTACTCGCAATTGCAACAGCTTTCATAGTGGATACCCCCACAGATTACTTGGCCTGTTCTAACACGGAAATGACGACCAATCTACCTGGCTAGAACACGTTGATTAAACCAGGATCAACAGTCAAAAAAAATATGGCTATGACAGTTGAAATGCTGTCATAGCCATGAGTTTGAAACTTTCTACAAAGGTGGATTAGAGATTTCTACAAAGGTGGATGTAGACAACTAGTAGACTGTCAACTTTAAAGATTCAGGTTAGGGCCGTGAGTCGTGAGTTGTGAATCGTGAGTGGGGTTTCAAGTCTGAAAGCTATCTTGCTGAGAAACTCCTCTACCCGAAAATTATAAATTGACACAATACTAGTAGACAACTAGAGATTGGATAGGAATACACCAATCTGCTCTAAAAAGATAGGGTTATATGCGGCCAGTACACCCCCCAAGAACCCAAACATATGAGCTTCCCAGGATAATGTGGTTTCTTTAGAGTCGGGCAGCATGGTGGAAATTTGGTCGCCATAGAGCAGCATGACAACAAACGCTAAGCCGATGGTCATTAAGGTGACTTCCAAATAGCCCCGTGCAATTAAATACCCCAGGTAGCCAAAAATTAAACCGCTAGCACCTAAATGAATGGCAGTCCGACCGAAAAACCAGGTGCCTAACCCACTAACTAATAAAATAGCTGTGCTGAGGGCATAGAAGTTATCGATACCCTGGAGCAGTACTAGCCAGCCCAAAATAGCAAAGGGCAACGTATTGGCAATTAAATGTCCAGCATTGCGATGGAGAAACGGGGAAAACAAGATGCCGAGTAGTCCTAACGGTTCCCGAGGACGAATACCCAATAGCCGATTTAAACCACCCCCTAAATAGGCAAAATTGACAATACCTACAACCCAAACCATAACAATGCAGTCCCGTAAGACTTTAGCCTGGGTTTGCCAGTCAATAGGAACAAACATTGAGACGATGACCGTGCCCAATATCATGTAGATAAGGACAAGCTGCTGCTTTACCCCTGTCATAACAGAAAACCTGTTGCTACAAATTTTTGGCTTCGTGAATTCGCATGTTTCGTTTAAAACGTTTTGTGAATTTAGAAGCGTAGAGCACCCCGGTCATACCTCGATGGAATGAGATATGGCTACATGACCAAACGGTCATACTTAACTTTACTTAGATTTACGTAAAAAATACACAAAAACGTTGACACCTAAACAAAATTCAATACATGCGAAACCCATCTAATCGTTGCTCTAGATAGTGATTGAGGGGATTGTGAAAGAATAATTTTTGGGTATTCCAGCGATATGGGTGTCTGATGCTTAGAATTTTGTATCGGTGTTTATGGGAAAATGGCTGTGGATTAACGACTAGAGCGGGCTGGTGGATTGGCTAGGTCGTTAGTTTCTATTGACCACATGGTGAGTCTATGGGTTCGGGCAAAGGTTGGTCATTTGGGGTAGGGTAAGTTTGTTGTATCCCTTGAAAATATTAGGTTGCAGCACTAGTGCCATGGGCCAACACCCTCAGCTATCAGAACCTTTGCTATAGGATGAAATAGGTGCCGGAGTAAGTGACATCGAAGCCTGGAACCAGTTAGACAATTCACACTTGGAAAGCGGATGAACGTAAAATCGTTGGCAACAGGCCTGGGTGCAGTATGCATAGTGCTATTGGGAGTTTTGAGCTGGGCCGCGCCTAGCTGGGCCTACATTCAAGACGATGTGGACATGTTATTGGAGCTAAAGGACTGTCCAGTTTGTGTTCTCAATGAGGCCAATTTGTCAGGACAAGATTTTCCCCAGGTCAATCTCAAGGTGGCAGAGCTGACGGCTGCAAATTTAAGCAATACCAATTTGCAAGAGGCTAACTTGATGTTGGCAGAACTCAAGGGTGCTGACCTAGGTGAGGCCAATCTTGAAGGGGCAACTATGAATGGGGCCCGTCTGCAAGGTGCCAATCTGAAAGGGGCAAACTTGACAGGGGCGGTGCTGACCCAAGCGAATATTGAAGGGGCCAATTTTCAGGGTGCAAATCTTGAGAATGCCGAACTGACAGCCGCCATCATTGGTAATGCTGACTGGCGTGGTGCCAATCTTAATGGTGCCAATCTGCGGGGTGCTAGCTGGGCAGATGCGGTTATTTGTGACACGGTGCTGCCTGATGGTAGTGTTGGCGATCGCAACTGTTAATGCCCTATCACTCCTGCAAATTTAGGCTAGTGAGTGGGCTTCGACTAGCTCAGCCTGAGTGGGCTTCGACTAGCTCAGCCTGAGTGGGCTTCGACTAGCTCAGCCTGAGTGGGCTTCGACTAGCTCAGCCTGAGTGGG
>JAHQVZ010000131.1 GCA_019634055.1 Leptolyngbyaceae cyanobacterium MAG.088 | reverse complement strand
TCAGGATGACTTAAAAGACGGCTAATCGTTAAGTTAGGAACAAAGTCTGACAACCTTTCATAATCCGTCAAAACATTCCACACCTGATCCAACGATCGTGGAATAGCTACAGATGCAACAATTTGACGCTGCCGTGGTGCACATTTTTCCGTTTTGATACTTACACGCTTGCAAGCATCATCACTCAGCTGCACGGCACAGTTATCGTCTATTGATTGATCAGAAGTAGTAAAACCTAAAATATCCTGATTCACAGCCAACCAAATCTATAAGACAGCAGATGTGTGACTAGGTATGTATTCCTAGTAGCTTAACCTATCTACCCTCAATAATCATATCCGTGGGAGAAAAATATTTTCACCCCCTGAGATAAATACCACTAAGGTAACCAGGCTCATCCTATGAACTAATCGCTAATCTTTACGCTTACGCAATTAACAGCTCATCCATCAATAGAATGCCCGGCCGTTATTTCAGTCTAATCAAAACTCTATGTCCCTCAATACAACATTGATTACACAAATACCGAAAAATCTTAAGGGCGATCTGCGGCTTGCAGTCATATCTATACATTATCCATCTATATATATACGAGACAAAAACCCAACACCTGAGAACTCTCTAGCTTTACTACTGGTCTCAAAACCTGGCAATTTCTGACGCTACATATATATAGATCAATATATGAGTTTCCATAGACCATCCCTTACACATCATGATCCAAAGATCGACGGCAAATAGGTTCAGCGCAAATGACAGCTACACAGCACTCACCAATGCCCCATTCATTACTCAGAGGTCGTTCCAGTCCACGCCTGAGCCTTTAATATGGACAGGTGCCATTTTTTAGACAAATGGCAAGCGCCTACATCGGAGTAACATCGTGCTGCTGTCAAAAGGATTTGAAGTCGAAATGTACACTGGCAAAACCGATGGAGAAATTATCGGCCTGTCAGACAAAATTGTGAAATCTCTAAGCGGCTTTGTAAGAGAGCCTGATAGTCGAAACGTTGAATACACCACACCACCACTGCAACACTACGACCAACTCCTATGTGAATTAGTGACTCCTCGACGTCGATTGCGGCACTTTCTAAAGACCCTTGCCTCACATTACACACTGATTCCTGGCAGCACTTTATCCACAGGCAATAGCCAGATATTTTATCGCTCTGATCCACAAAATCCCTACCATTCCTACATTGAAGACACCTATAGCACCAACGTAGTTACTGCCAGCATCCATATCAATATAGGTATTAGTGATCCAGAAGTATTAATGCGTGCCTGTCGACTCATTAGGGCTGAAGCGCCTCTCATCCTTGCTTTAAGCGCATCATCCCCATTTCTCGACAATCAAGTCACCGGTTATCATTCCAGCCGCTGGCATATGTTTCCACAAACTCCTGAGCGCGTTCCCTTGTTTGAAAGTCACAAACAGTTCATTCAGTGGACAGAAGCACAGCTCAAGCTAGGCACAATGCAGAATGTAAGACACCTCTGGATATCTGTACGCCCAAATGGTGACTGCCGTCCTTATAATCTCAATCGTATTGAAATTAGAATTTCAGACCTGGTAACTGATCCAATTCATCTCTTAGCAATTACGGCACTTGTAGAATCCCGCATTCTACAAGTGCTGCAAGATCCAAGTTTGGATCCTCTCACCGCTAGCCAACTGCCTCTAAATAATCGACATGATGATTTACTCACCATCATTCATGACAACGAACAACAGGCCGCCAAAGCTAGCCTAAATGCCAAGCTACGTCATTGGCATGATGGCGAATCAATTAATGCCACCGACTGGATAACTCAGCTTTATAACGAAGTCCTACCCATTGCTAAAGCTCACGGAACTGCTTGTTTCCTAACGCCTATAAAACAAATTTTGAGAGAAGGCAATCAGGCTCAAAACTGGCTAAAACAGGTAGAAGCTGGACTGACAGTCTCTCAAATCATTGCTCAAACCATCCAAATTATGGAACTTCAGGAACAAGCATTACAAAGCGATTTATGCCAACCGGCCTAGCCTCACGTTTCAGCGTCTTGCAATGAAAACCTACATTTATATATTGACAAGCCATCCATTGGCCAATGATATGAATAGGCAATTTAATCAGTCATTCTATAGATCAGGACAGTAAAAAATTGACCAGAGCCCATTATCCAGATCGATTGATTAGTAACTCCTATATAAAACAGCTCAAAATGGATGATAAACCTCCAAAAAGCCTAACTAAACCCTTCAGCTTGCAATCTTCGTAGCTATGTCAATGCCCAAAATTGTGCTTGTCAACCCAGAGATTCCACCGAATACAGGCAATATTGCGCGTACATGCGCGGCAACCGCCACAGAACTGCATCTAGTAGAGCCTTTAGGGTTTGAACTCAGTGACCGCTATCTCAAGAGGGCAGGGTTAGATTACTGGCCCCATGTCAATTTACGAGTTCATCCAGATTTAGAAAGTTTTTACCATTTTCAGCAAAACATTGGAGGTCGGCTCATTGGCTTTACCACCAAAAGCACATATAGCTATGTAGAAATTAACTATCAAGATAACGACTGGTTATTGTTTGGCAGTGAAAGTCAAGGACTACCAAAGTCTTTACTGGAAGCGTGCCAATATACGGCGAAAATTCCTATGCCCCACAGCAGCGTTCGCAGCTTAAATCTTTCAGTTAGTGCAGCTATTGGCCTCTTTGAGGCTTTGCGTCAGCTGAATTACTTATCTTCATCCGGCTTGCAGAGCGATCATCACTAGGCTCAATATCTAAAAGTTATCCATCTATAGCCAGGCAACTTATAGGCAACTTATATCTATAGGTTTATAGATATATAGTCTGATGGCCTATCAGATGCTCATTCAAGCTTATATATCAAGGAATACATAAATGTGTTCTGACCAAGGTATAGCCACTTCAATCAAGAAAATCCCTATCTTTCTACTCCAGACAGTCACAGGAGATACAAATCAATGACTCTTGCGATAAAAATTTTCTATAGAGCGGAAGGCTGCATCATCAATGAATCATGGTCAAATTCATCAAATTACTGGGAAACCTAGAAAGCAAGACTATTTGGGGTGCCCAGAACTGGCAAGTCAGCGATCGAGCCTTCGGTAAGGTTTTTGCCTATGAATACTCTTTGAAGCGAGCTCAACGAAATAGCGCAAACAGTTTCCTACAAAAGGATTCATAGAATTCCGGATAGTAATCCTAAACCCTTGTCGAGATAAAAATCCATGACAATTTCAATTTTATGTTGATTTTGGAGAATCCAATGGAACTTGTTTTGTACAGGATTGATCTTTTGATTAAGTCGTGTAAACTTGCCTAAGTTGGGTACGAGAGGTATTCATTTGCTATGAGTATTTTTTTGACTCATACTTATGCCTCGTCTACCTTATGAAACTTGTAGTTAACGGCCTGCTATCGGGCAACTGCACAGGGACACGTTTGTTTCAAACAGTTGAACGCTGGTCATTTAGGAGGTTATTCCTTGAAACGATCAAATTTTCAGGAGCCCAAGTCTGAAGTAAGTCATTCATGTTGCTCAGACATGAATGTCGTCGCTGAGCAAGCTCCGTCTGGAAATGCTGGCAGATCAAAATCTGTCGCTATGTTGGGACTTGCCCTCTCATTTGGTGCGTCTGGAGTTTTATTCGCTGATAGTGAAGCAACCGCATCAGTTGAATCTTTTTCGATTGCAACATCGGCAAACTCAAGCGAATCTCCCCGGTTACCTTCTGTATTGCACAACCAATTAGAGCAACCTGCGACTAGCGGTGAAGCTGTTTATCATACGGTTGAACAAGGTGACAGCCTTTGGCAAATTGCCAAAGAACATAGGGTTGAAATCCGAGATATTAAGGTTGCCAATCGCATATCTCCTGATTCTCCCCTCCAGGTTGGCCAAGTTATCAAGGTTCCCAGCGAGGAATCATCAGCCAGTTCGACAGTTGTTTCATTGCTACCGGGCGTCCAAAGCAATGTTGCTGACCAAGAGCAGGTACCAGATCTCGAACGTCTGATTGCCGGTATTCCCGATACGGATAACGTCCCTGAAAAAATTGAACAAACTGACTTGAGTACGGTTGATGAGCCAGCCGTCATTGCAACTGAAGAGTTAACTGGAGATGTTTCTCTTCGTTCGGCAGGTATCGTATCTCAGTCTGATGGCTTTCAAGCCGATCTGAAGCAGCTTGAATCCACTACTCACATCGCTAGTCTTCAAGAAGATAGTAGCTTCCAGGAAGATCTGAGTATTCAGGAAGACGTTGTTGAAACGTCGGCAGTCATGGAAACGCCACCTGTAGAAACGCTAGCGATTCCTGAGACTGAAAGTATTGAAAAAGTTTCTGCATCCGCAGAGCTGCTTGATTCGTCATCCGATGACTACGAAGTTCGTCCTGGCGATACCGTTGAAGATATTGCCCTTTCTTTGGGAACCACCTCCGATAAGCTAGCTGAGGTTAACGATCTAGAGGATCCTAACTTCATCGTGGCAGGTGATACACTAGATGTTCCTATAGAAGTCACTAATGAGTTAGTTATTTCTGAGGCCGCAAGTTCTATTGCTCAGGCTTCTCCCGAACTAACTGCGTCATCATCTCTAAGTGATTTCGACGGCACTCGTTTAAGTCGTCTGCAATCAACGGTTGAAAATCGGATCCACGTTTCGTCAACGTTACAGCGCCTGAAAGGCAGCCAAGAAGAAGGTAGCCAAGGTGGGTCTATTATTCCTCAACCTGACAGTGCTGCGGTTGAGACAGAAGTAACTGATGAAGTTATTGCTGTAGAAGATCCATATACAGCTGAATTATTGGCGGAGGTTAATTCTGCCCAAGCACTTGAGACATCTTTAGATGGGGATGCAGATATTGCTCTAAACTCATCTGCACCGGTCTCTAATGTTAGTGTCGTTAATCCTGAGTTTCAGGGCGACCGCTTAGAAGCCCGAAGCATTGCTGATGATCGTTCCGTTCAGAATGCTGAGCTACTGGCAGCTGCTCCCCTTGACCCAAGTGTTTACGTTTCGGCTCCTACTCCAACGGCAGGACAGGTTGTTTCTCCTGAAATGCCTATTATGCCTTCGGCTGATGAATATTTGCCAGAAGCGCCCGATTACTTTAACGGCTATATATGGCCTACGCGTGGCACTCTAACATCAGGCTACGGTTGGAGATGGGGTCGTATGCACCGTGGTATTGACGTTGCTGGACCTGTGGGTACTCCCATTGTTTCCGCTGCGGCTGGTGTTGTTGAGAGAGCGGGTTGGAACTCTGGTGGTTATGGCAACTTAGTTGAAGTTCGCCATGCTGACGGTAGTATGACTCGGTATGCTCACAATAGTCGTATCGCAGTTCGCCCTGGTCAGCGTGTAGCCCAAGGTCAGCATATTGCTGATATGGGAAGTACTGGTTATAGTACTGGTCCCCATTTACACTTTGAGGTTCACATGCCCAATCGTGGCACAGTCAATCCGATGGCAATGTTACCTGGCAACTAGTTAAATTACTTCCATCGATGATTTAAGTGAAGAATAGCCCTCAGTAGATGAGGGCTATCTTTTTTTGAGCAAATGCCTTATGCATGAATCCCTTGACGAGACATGACCGCTGTTGCGATTTAAGACTTTCAAGACTATTCGCTGTCTGCCCTAACTTGATAGATAGAAGCGTTATGAATCAAAAGTCTTAGCTTAAGGTTCTCTTGCGATCGCTCTCAACAACGTGCTTTAAGAAGATCAAAAAGTCACCGGTTTGCTATGTAGTTCCTTGACATTTCGTGATAAATTTAACTAGTTGCTAAATGTAAAGCAATCTAGCAAGGCTCAGTAGCTCAGTGGTAGAGCAGGGGACTCATAAGCCCTTGGTCACGTGTTCAAATCACGTCTGAGCCATTTTATTTTTTAACTTTCTGTGTCACAGTGTTTGATGAGTTGTATTAACTGGGTTAGCAGTTTAGCCTGTCAACATTACTGCTCAAGTTAGTTTATGCAGCGTCCAGTTCATAGGTTTTGCATAGTAGTTAATTAAGTTGGTGGGAGACA
The DNA here is from genome assembly GCA_019634055.1 of Leptolyngbyaceae cyanobacterium MAG.088. Lineage (GTDB taxonomy): Bacteria > Cyanobacteriota > Cyanobacteriia > Phormidesmidales > Phormidesmidaceae > Leptothoe. The sequence continues at coordinate 10,872 of JAHQVZ010000131.1, read as the reverse complement.
AACAGATGAGTAACTCAGCGGAAACATCTTGTCTGCGTGTTGGTCAGCCCGCTCCTGATTTCATGGCAACCGCCGTCGTTGATCAAGAGTTTAAAACTATTAAGCTATCTGACTATCGTGGTCAATACGTTATCTTATTTTTCTATCCATTGGATTTTACGTTTGTATGTCCCACTGAAATTACGGCCTTTAGTGACCGCTATGAAGAGTTTACAGGCTTGAATACAGAAGTATTGGGTGTTTCAGTAGATAGTGAATTTTCTCACCTAGCCTGGATCCAAACAGAGCGAAAAGCTGGTGGCTTAGGTGATCTAGCTTATCCATTAGTATCTGATATCAAGAAAGAAATTAGTGCCGCCTATAATGTTTTGGAACCCGAAGCAGGCGTAGCCCTTAGAGGGTTATTTCTGATTGATAAAGATGGCATAGTTCAACACGCAACGATTAACAACCTATCGTTTGGTCGAAGTGTCGATGAAACCTTACGGATTTTACAAGCTGTTCAGCACGTACAATCTCATCCTGATGAAGTCTGCCCAGCAGGATGGACTCCGGGCGAAAAAACGATGACGCCTGACCCTGTTAAATCTAAGGAATTTTTTGCTTCGCTCTAGAAAAAGGACGAGCCTGGCACAATAGTCAATTGAATTACATTTAGTTAGTTTGAGATGACCGCGGCTTTTAAGCTGACCTCTATGGATTTTCGAGGGGTCATTAATCGGCGATTTGTTAAAAATTTTCTGCCACTACCCGCTTTAAGCAAATTTCAGGTGGGTCAGGTCATGCCTGACTTTGAGCTCCCCGTGGTAGGGCAAAGAGCATCGATTAAGCTATCGAACTATCGCAATAAAGCAGTTGTGGTAATTGCATTTACGCGTATTTTTACTGAAAAGCAGTACTGCCCATTTTGTTATCCCCACATCCTGTCTCTCGTAGAAACTTATAAGAAATTTGAGCAGCTGGGTGCAGAAGTACTCATGATTACCAGTACTGATATGCGTCAAAGTAAGCTCATTCAAAGGGATTTAGGACTAACGATGCCGCTATTAGTCGATCCTAGATGCGCCAGCTTTCATCAATATGGTACAGGCCAAGCATTAGGCGCACCATTACCCGCTCAGTTTGTGGTGGATCAATCCGGAAAACTCACATTTCAGCATTTATTTTCATTTGCCCATACCAATGCCAGTGCAGAACGACTGCTATGGGCAGTACATAATGCCCACCGTTAAGCTAGGGATCAGTCATTTAAAACGGAGAAGGAGGGATTCGAACCCTCGATAGAGCTTACGCCCTATAACTCCTTAGCAGGGAGCCGCTTTCAACCACTCAGCCACTTCTCCAAGGTCAGAGCTGCATTATAACAAGCTATCTTCAGCAGGGTAAAGCTGTTGAGAGTTATTTCTTTTCATAATTCTTGGTAGGCGATGTTTAAAGCCACATAAAATTTCCCAAGAAATCGTTCCAATACGATCAGCCCAGTCATCGGCAGTGATCTGATGGGAATTAGAATGACCAAGCAAGGTGACGATATCGCCCTCTGCTAAATCGTTAACGTCAGATACATCTAACATCAATTGATCCATAGTAATAGAACCGATCTGGGATATACGCTGATCCCCAATCAGTACAGTCAATTGATTGGATAATTGTCGCGGGATACCGTCAGCATACCCAATGCCTACAACAGCAATGGTCATCGGGCACTTAGCCACAAAGCGATGCCCATAACTCACACCAGCCCCAGCCGGAATTTGTTTGATGTGAGTGATACGAGCTTTGACTTCTAACGCTGGTTGCAAGTTGAGTATAGATTTCAGATGTGGAGCGGGGGCTAATCCGTATATGCCTAAGCCGACACGGACCATGTCGTATTGGAGGGCATCAGCATTACTGAGGGTAGCGGCTGTATTCGCTAGGTGAAGACGAGGAGGCAATTGGTTATGGCTTTTAAGGGTTGCGATCGCACTCTCAAACCGTTCATGCTGACGCCACATTTCCCGATCGTCTAGTTCATCAGCAGTTGCAAAATGGGAATATAAATTAGTGATTTGCAAAGCAGGCAACCGGTCTACAAACTCTATAAACTCTACAGCCCGCTGCCAATCAAACCCTAACCGCGACATCCCTGTATCCAGCTTGATATGCACAGGTAACGGTAAACAGGCATCGCTGAGCGCGTCTGCAAAGACAAGGGCCTGTTTGGGCGTAACGATTGTGGGTTGCAACTGCCAACGAGCCAAAGCACGCACTTCCTCAGCGTGATGCAATGCACCCATCACCAAAATAGGCGCATTCAAACCAGCCTGGCGTAATTCAATCCCTTCTGGCACCGTTGCGACCCCTAACCATGTAGCCCCAGCAGCTATCACTGTCTGCGCAATAGCCACTGCGCCATGACCATAGGCATCAGCCTTGACCACCGCCATTAGATCCGTTGCAGGCCGCAGTAATCGACGAAATTGACGCACATTATGGTGGACAGCATCTAAATCAATTTCTACCCAAGCCCGTGAGCATCGCATCGCCGACACACTTGGCGTATCGTCCCAACTCAGCATCTTGGATCTCCTTACCTAAAAACACCTCGGCCACAGTATCTCAAGTACTTAAGCACTCAAGCGACCTGTGTTAGTATCAAATCACAACTGTTAGATGAACCTCAATGAGTAAGGTTCTAGTCTTAAATGCGTCCTATGAACCCTTGAACATCACCAGTTGGCGACGTGCCATTGTGTTGATTATTAAAGGCAAAGCTGAGACTGTGGAACACAACGGTCGAGCAGTATACGCTAATTTTCCTCTGCCCACAGTTATTCGATTACGGCACTACGTTCGCATACCGTATAAAGAAATTCCGCTAACTCGCCGCAACTTGCTGTATCGCGATAATCATACCTGCCAATATTGCGGCTATGCTGGAGACGGCCTCACATTGGACCATGTGATTCCTCGTTCTCGTGGTGGCAAGGAAGTTTGGGAAAATATGGTCTCTGCCTGTGTCCGTTGTAATGTCAAAAAAGGCAACCGCACCCCTAAAGAAGCTAGAATGCCGCTGCGGATTACACCACGCAAGCCCCACAGCAGTCTTTATTTTGAAATTGCTCGCCACACGCGTGGAGAGGCCCATCAGGAATGGCGTAAGTACGTAATCGGTCTCACTAGCTAGATCATCTACCGATTCACTTCTCCTAATTATTTCAGTCTATTTTTTGCACGCATGGCACCTCAAGACGCACTGCTTAAATCTTCTAATCAAATCAAGTATAGGCAAACCATGGATTTAAGCGATGGCCCTGCAGCGTCACTCCGTCATTTGCTGATCACCCATGGCGGTAGTCGCCAACTGGTTTTAATTCAAGACTTTCCAGACCCTGATGCCCTATCCTCAGCTTGGGCATATCAGTTAATTGCGGCAGCTTACGATGTGCAATGCGATATTTTCTATTCAGGGACCCTTAGTCATCAAGAAAATATTGCATTGGTCAAGCTCACCAACCTGCCTGCAAAACGATGGCCAAGCAAACAACAACCTGATTTATCTGAGTATGCAGGCTATGTGCTGGTTGATACTCAAGGTACAACAAGTCAATTATTAGAGCAGGTGAATGCAGCGGGTGTCCCTCTATTAGTCGTGATTGACCACCATACGGTCCAGGGGAAAAACCAGGCAGAATTTGCTGATATTCGTCCCGAAGCTCGGGCAACTGCGACTATTTTGACTCAATATCTTCAGGCAGGTCTGTTAGATCTTGATCGCAGCAGTAGCAAACATGTTAAATGCGCAACGGCTTTGATGCATGGCCTGAGATCAGATACCGGACAGCTGATGCAGGCGGCAGAAGCCGACTTTATGGCGGCAGCCTATCTCAGTCAATATTGTGATGCCCAATTACTCAGTGCCATTCTGCAAGCATCTCGTTCTAAACGCGCGATGGATGTGATCGAACGATCCCTACGTAATCGCAAAATTAAAAATAGTGTATCCATTGCGGGGGTAGGCTATTTGCGCTACGAAGATCGTGACGCAATCCCCCAGGCCACGGACTTTCTTTTGACGGAAGAAGATGTTCACACCTCAGTGGTTTATGGCATTGTTCACGATGAAGATGATGAGCGAGAAGTTGTGATTGGCTCCTTGCGCACTAGCAAAATTACCCTTGACCCAGATGAGTTTATCAAGGAAGCCTTTGGACAAGATGACCAGGGTAGGTTTTTTGGGGGAGGGCGCTCCATGGCCGGTGGCTTTGAGGTACCGGTCGGCTTTTTGTCAGGCTTTTATGAAAATGGCGATTATAACCGGCTGAAGTGGGAAGTGTTTGATGTGCAGATCAAACAAAAGCTGCTGAAACTGATTAACCCAGAGGATGGAATAATCAACACCGACTGAACACCCTTGGCAAATGAGCGATCGCAACGATATAAAAAACGACGTTCCAGCTGGACCTATCAACTATCGAACCCAGGTTTACTTTATTCGCCATGGCATTGCAGCAGAAAGAGGAACGTATTTAAAAGACGAGCAACGTCCCTTGACCGATAAAGGAATACATAAAACTGCAAAAATCGCTCAGCGGCTTTCAACCTTAGACTTACAATTTGACCTGCTATTCACCAGCCCACTAGTGAGAGCAGTGCAAACTGCTGAGATTTTATGCCAGGCCAATCTCGCAACAGATTATCAAATCTTTCCGTCCCTCAAACCAGGAGGGAACTTACAGGATTGGCTAGACTGGCTAAACACCTGGCAGACATCCACCAGCCAGACTGTCGCCTTAGTGGGCCATGAACCGACATTAAGTCAGTGGTCACAGCAATTAGTCCACGGCTCTACTCATCATCATTGGGTGTTAAAAAAAGCTGGCATCATAGGCTTAAGCATACCCCAGGCCAAACAGGCCATCGGTCAAAGCGAACTTTTTTGGCTAGCGCCCCCTCGCCTCATTCTTTAGGCAAGAACACGATTTTTCTTTGAACAAAGCTTAGCGGCATTCAGGGAAAATACCTGAAAAGGTCACTTCTCGTTATCCTTAAAGAACAAAAGAGAGTAGCGATAGGACGATTTAAAATGACCCTATGCGAATATCGCCCAGGTTTAGAGGGAATTCCCGCCACAGAATCCAGCATTAGCTATGTAGATGGTCAGGAAGGAATTTTAGAATACCGAGGCATTCGTATTGAAGAGTTAGCCCAGAAAAGTACCTTCTTAGAAACAGCTTATTTGCTCATTTGGGGTGGTCTACCGACAAAACAAGAGTTAGACGCCTTTAAAGATGAGATTCAACATCATCGCCGATTAAAGTACCGCATCCGGGACATGATGAAGTGCTTTCCAGAAAGCGGTCATCCCATGGACGCTCTGCAAGCCTGTGCGGCGGCGTTAGGGTTATTTTATTCACGCCGAGCGTTAGAAAATCCAGCCTATATTCAGGCTGCCGTGGTGCGATTGTTAGCCAAAATCCCCACCATGGTGGCCGCCTTTAAACTCATCCGCAAGGGCAACGATCCGGTCCAACCCCGAGATGACCTCGACTATACAGCCAATTTCTTGTATATGCTCAATGAGGAAGTCCCCGACCCGCTCGCCGCTCGCATTTTTGATGTATGCCTTACCCTCCATGCAGAGCATACAATCAATGCTTCCACCTTTTCAGCCATGGTTACAGCTTCCACGTTGACAGACCCCTATGCCGTCGTTGCATCAGCCGTTGGCACCTTAGCAGGGCCGCTACATGGTGGTGCCAATGAAGAAGTGATTGCCATGCTCCAAGCCATTGGCTCAGTGGAAAATGTTCGTCCATTTGTGGAAGACCGCATAGCTAATAAAGCCAAAATCATGGGATTTGGCCATCGAGTCTATAAGGTAAAAGATCCACGAGCCGTTATTTTACAAAAACTAGCCGAACAGCTGTTCGACAAGTTTGGTCAGGATGAATATTACGCCATCGCCCTAGAGCTTGAAACCGCCGTCACTGAAAAGCTAGGTCATAAAGGGGTATATCCTAACGTGGACTTTTACTCTGGCTTGGTTTATAGGAAGCTCGGCATTCCCACGGATTTATTTACACCTATCTTTGCGATCGCGCGTGTCGCCGGATGGCTAGCACATTGGAAAGAACAACTGGCAGAAAATCGCATTTTCCGCCCCACCCAAATTTATACTGGCCCTCATAACGAGGCCTATACGAATGTGTCCCAACGTCTGCATCTTTGGGATAAAAAGGCCCAAGCCGCACCTGCCATAAAAAATGGCTCCGTGTAAATCCCTAGTTTTAGGGTGTGATGGGCATCACCCCTCTTGTCAATACTGAGATATCCAACGAGACTGTTATCAGTGACGATTTTCAGGAACTCCAGCCCCTCTTGATTGAGTATCAAGGGGGGTTTTTATATGTCTTTTAATGCATATGTACTACGACTAGCCGCTACAGGCTGACTATCGTCCTGGAATATATACGCATTGATACGGTTTACCTGGCATGACTCATACCTGCTCGATACGCACAAGATCTATAGCGACAAGTAATAATTCCTATTGGTCCCACCCGATCAATTTCACCTTTGAAGACATATTAAGCGCTAGAATCATTAAGGCAATCGGCCTTTTGGCCCTTCTCCAATACATCTATAGACGCCGGGTATGAGTTCTGGAATCGACCTGCAAGAGAGCTTTATTCAAATACTAGTTGCCCTGGGGTTGCCCCCCTCGTTAGCAAAAGTGGTTTGGATGCCATTTCCCATGTTGCTAATACTCATAGCCGCAACAGTCAGCATTTTCATCGCCGTTTGGCTGGAGCGCAAAGTATCAGCCGCTGCCCAACAACGAATTGGCCCTGAGTATGTTGGCCCTTTAGGGGCGCTACAAGCCACAGCTGACGGCGTTAAACTAATCTTTAAAGAAGATATTAACCCTGCTCAAGCAGATCCGATTTTATTTACGTTGGGGCCTGCACTGGTCGTTATTCCAGTATTCGTCTCTTACCTGGTGGTGCCCTTTGGGCAAAACATGGTCATTACCGACCTCGGCATCGGCATCTTCTTGTGGATTGCACTATCGAGTGTCACCCCGATAGGTCTATTAATGTCGGGATACTCTTCAAATAATAAGTACTCCCTCCTCGGAGGATTAAGAGCTACAGCCCAATCCATTAGCTATGAGATACCCTTAGCGCTAGCAGTCTTAGCCGTGGTCATGATGTCCAATAGTCTCAGCACTATTGACATTGTTAATCAGCAAGCCAGCTATGGCATCCTTAGCTGGAACATCTGGCGACAGCCAGTAGGGTTTGCCCTGTTCTGGATTGCAGCCTTAGCAGAATGCGAACGCTTGCCCTTTGATCTTCCAGAGGCAGAAGAAGAAATTGTAGCCGGATACCAAACTGAATATGGCGGTATGAAGTTTGGACTTTTCTATGTTGGTTCCTATGTCAACTTAGTGTTGTCGGCTATGTTGGTGTCGGTCCTATATCTCGGCGGATGGAGCTTTCCCATTCCAGTAGACTTACTGGCCAGTGGGCTAGGCATTAGCGAAACCACACCTTGGTTACAAGTCATCACCGCTGCTCTGGGCATCATGATGACCCTAATTAAGGCTTACTTCCTCGTCTTCCTGGCTGTACTCTTGCGATGGACCGTACCCCGTGTGCGGATCGACCAACTTTTAGATTTAGGCTGGAAGTTTTTACTACCAGTTGCTCTAGTAAATTTACTGCTAACAGCAGCACTTAAACTCGCATTCCCATTTGCGTTTGGAGGGTAAAACAATGCTCAACTTTCTAAAGCAGGTTGGCGACTACGCCAAAGAAACCGTCCAAGCCGCTAAATATATCGGTCAAGGACTCTCTGTAACCTTTGACCATATGAAACGTCGCCCGGTGACGGTGCAATATCCCTACGAAAAATTAATTCCATCTGAACGTTATCGTGGCCGCATTCACTTCGAGTTCGATAAGTGTATTGCTTGCGAAGTTTGTGTCCGAGTTTGCCCGATTAATTTACCCGTTGTCGACTGGACCTTTGATAAAGCAACCAAGAAAAAGACACTAGACCATTACAGCATTGACTTTGGTGTGTGTATCTTTTGCGGTAACTGTGTCGAATACTGCCCCACTAACTGTCTCTCTATGACTGAAGAGTACGAGTTAGCAGCCTACGACCGCCACGAACTTAATTACGATAATGTCGCGCTCGGTCGTTTACCTTACAAAGTTACCGATGATCCCATGGTCACACCCATGCGGGAGTTGGCTTATTTACCCAAGGGTGTGATGGATCCCCATGAGTTACCTGAAGGGTCTCGTCGCGCTGGTAAACTACCTCAAGAGATCTTAGAAGAACTCGAAGCATCCAAACCTGCAACGACTGAACAAGACGCTGATTAGTTAACTAGTTTGGATAGCTAACGAAAACATAGCCTATAGCAGCCCACATAATTGGAGTAGCAGTGAACTTAGCAGAAGGCGTACAATTCATTTCTTTAGGCATCCTTGGTGTCTTGATGTTAGTAGCGGCCTTGGGGGTAGTGCTACTCTCTAATATCGTTTACTCAGCTTTTTTGCTGGGCCTGGTATTCGTCAGTATTTCTGGGCTTTATATCCTGCTCAATGCAGGATTTGTTGCAGCCGCTCAAGTCCTGGTCTATGTCGGTGCTGTGAACATCCTGATTTTGTTTGGCATCATGCTGGTGAACAAGCGGGAAGATTTTCAACCTATTTCTAAGGCCTGGGTCGGCAAAGCAGCAACAGGTGCTGTCTGTCTGGGTTTATTTACACTGTTGAGTTCTATGGTGTTGGCCACTCCCTGGCAGCTATCCACAGCAACGCCTGCTGGTGAAAATGCTATCGAGATTATTGGCTTACACTTTTTTAGCGACTTTTTATTGCCATTCGAACTAGCATCTGTGCTGTTACTCATGGCATTGGTTGGAGCCATTATTCTGGCCCGTCGCGAATATATTCCAGATTATGAGCCCGAAGATGAGCAAAAGGTGCTTACCTTGCGGGAGCGTCCTAGAGAATTAGTTGCTACCAGTAGCGACAATCAGGAAATGTAACGTCATTTGCGTCAAGTTATCTGTAAAGGGAAGTTAGTGAATCAATGCAACTAGAGTACTTTTTGATTCTTGCCGCCGCGCTTTTCTGTGTAGGCATTTATGGTTTGGTCACCAGTCGTAATGTAATTCGAGTACTTATGTCTATTGAGCTCATGCTCAATGCGGTCAACTTGAATTTGATGGCGTTTTCTAACTATCTAGACCCGGCTGAGATTAAGGGGCAGGTTTTTGCAGTATTTGTGATTACCATCGCGGCAGCTGAGGCAGCTGTAGGTCTGGCGATTGTGCTGTCGATTTACCGAAACCGCGACACGGTAGATATGGAGCAGTTTAATTTGCTGAAGTGGTAGACCTACCCTGGTGCCGTCCCAAGATGGGAGCTCTCCCAAGATGGGAAAAGGCACTAGTCTTTGCTTGTTGAAAATTCTGAAATTTCTACTAAAAAGGCCGAGGCTATATTAGCTTCGGTCTTTTTGAGTATTTAGATTATTGAAATCTACGGTGTTGACCTATTCGCCCCAGCCGCTTTCGGATTGGGATTTTACATAGGCGGCAACATCAGCAATATCTGTATCTCTAATACGACCTTGAAACGCAGGCATTGCTCCCCTACCATTGGCGACTTGATATTCAATGGCTTCAACATTGTGCTCTAAGCGATAGTTAAATAAGTACTGTTCCAGAGCTTCCTGCTTCAGAGTTTGGGAAGAGATGATAGCGTTGTTGCCGCCCGCATGACAAGTAGCGCAGTTCTTTTCAAAGACCTTTTCGCCTGCGGCTACATCACCTACATAGCCCTCACCAGCATAGGCAGGCATTGCCAATATTACACTGGCTACGATTGCCAGAATTGCAGTCAAAATTGCTCTCATTATGATTGACTCTCTTAACAAATTAGACTGCCTTGGTACAAGAACAGCGCTTTCACCACTATAAGTAGGGGGGTTGACCCTGTTAAAGGGTGTAAGGGCAGATCTTACGCTTTTGTAATGTAAGCAGCAACCTATAGGTTAAATAGAACGCTGATGGCATCTCACCAAACTATAAAAAAGCCCCCACCGTATCCGGCAGAGGCTTGGGTGTGTAGGGAGGGTGTGAGTAGACAAAGGTGATTAGGGGAATGAAGCTTTCATAGATTGCTGAGCTGTTAGCGGATAGACTTAGTACGAACATCCAGACCATGCAAACGCTCAGCTTGGATATTATCAACGGCGTTGGATGGACTATTAAGGGATTCAAGGCGTAGTTTGTGAACGTTATTCTTTTGACGAGCATCTAAACTATCTAGACGAACAGACTGAATGTCCTCAACAGCTTTCTGACGACTATCCAGACCGTCTAGGCGAGTGGCTTGGATATCTTCGATAGTCTTGGACTGAGTATTTAGATGCTCAATTCGGAGCTTATGAATGTCGTTCTTGGTGCGTGCATCTAGCGCTTCGAGGCGAGTAGCTTGGATATCTTCGATAGCTTTGGACTGAGTATTTAGGTGTTCGATACGTAGTTTGTGGACGGAGTTCTTAGTGCGTGCGTCTAGTTCTTCGAGGCGAGCAGACTGAATGTTGAAGCTGGTGGGCTCAATGGCGGATGCGACGGGGGCAATAGCAGCTGTCGCAACAAGAACAGTTAAAGCAGAAAGAAGTGTGCGTTTCATGGTTAAAGCTCCTTTGTGTATCAGTGAAGTATTGAACTTGCTTCATTGATTACAAGAATGCCGGGGCTACCTGAACGCTATCTGACGGGTAACTGAGGGTTGCTTAAGGGGTTTCTGAGATTGGCTGAATAACTTTGGTGACGAGCGTCACAGGGTGCTCAATCCC